>NZ_JZRD01000079.1:0-399 GCF_000963995.1 Pantoea sp. SM3 | reverse complement strand
TTTTTTGGTGCTTATATCTGCGCGCCGCTTATCGCGATACACTGTGTATATCCCCAATAAGCGGAGCGCATCTGAAAACCGAAAATGAAATACAGGAACTGATGCACGAAGCCATCGGGCTGGCCATCAGGCAGGTACTGCACAGGGGCGGTACAGTCAGCCCGCACGAACTTATCGGTGCGCTCTGGCGCCTGAAGGAGACCGGCTCCGATATGGCCATGCGCGAGGCCTGCAGCCGGGCCATCCGGATTTTTGCCGCCAAACTTAACTGAAATAGCCCTGTCGCGCAGGCGTTATAAGGCCTGCCCGCCGGCGTCGTCCGGCGTGTGACTGACGATAAGCTCCAGCACGCTGCGCAGCACCGCCTGTCTCTGCGCGTCACGCTCCTGCTCAAGGTCG
>NZ_JZRD01000078.1:0-233 GCF_000963995.1 Pantoea sp. SM3 | reverse complement strand
CCGCTCAGCAGTGGCAGCGGCCGCGGGCCGCCTGGCAGTTCTTCCACCCTGAGATACAGCCCCTGTTCCATCCAGAGCATGGCCACCTCCGTAGCGCTTCTTCATTCTTCAGTAAAAGTTACGGTGCCGGGTGCCTCCCGGTGATTCAGAAAGGCTACCACCTGAATCGCGCTTTTGTTCCTGCTGTACCTGTGTAGCCTGGCCCCGTCGCATAGAGGGATTCACCGTGTTCA
>NZ_JZRD01000077.1:0-699 GCF_000963995.1 Pantoea sp. SM3 | reverse complement strand
TAATGCCGATCAGTTAAGGATCAGTTGAACGATCCTGTGGCTATGTAAGAATCCGGAAACGCTTCGTTTCCGGATTTTTTTTATGCAGCTCAGTCAGGCCCTTGATATCGTCTCTCGTTACGATTCTCTTCGTAATCCTCTGAATACGCTCGCGGATGTTCTTGACCCTGCGCTCATCAGCCGCTGCCTTGAGGAAGCTGGCACGGTCACGCTCCGCAAGCGCAGACTCACTACAGATATGATGGTCTGGTGTCTCATCGGCATGGCCCTTGAGCGCAAAGAACCCCTTCACGCCATCGTTAATCGCCTTGATATTCTGTTACCGGGAAACCGTCCTTTCGTTGCGCCCAGCGCCGTAGTGCAGGCAAGGCAGCGGCTGGGGGACGACGCTGTACGGCGGGTTTTCGAACAGAGCAGCGAGCTCTGGAATGCACAGACTTCCCACCCTGACTGGTGTGGTCTGACGCTGTACGCTGTTGACGGCGTTGTCTGGCGCACGCCAGAAACACCTGATAATGAGAAGGCTTTCGTCCGTTCAGGCACGGTGGCAGGCGCCTCTCCTTATCCGCAGGTTCGCATGGTCTGCCTGATGGAACTCACCAGCCATCTTATCAGCGGCGCCGCGATGGGCTGCCAGAACGAGAATGAGATGGTGCTGGCAGAAGGTCTCATTGAACGCGCGTGCGACAACAGCCTGAC
>NZ_JZRD01000076.1:0-1227 GCF_000963995.1 Pantoea sp. SM3 | reverse complement strand
GCTGTGAGTTCAACTGATGGACGCAACACACTTATTGAACCGTTCTGCGGGTGATTCATAGTCTAGCGTTTTTCTCGGTCTTTCGTTGAGCTGTCTGGCAACGCTGTTTAGTCTGTGCTGACTGTGAACCGATAAGTCAGTTCCTTTTGGAAAATATTGTCTTAGCAACCTGTTCGTATTTTCATTTGAGCCACGTTGCCAGGGAGATTGAGGATCACAGAAGTAAATCTGGATGTCTGTTGCTACAGTAAACCGGGTGTGGCTGGTCATTTCAGCTCCCCGATCCCAGGTTAATGTTTTATATAGCTCAACAGGTAATTCCCGGGCTTGTCTGATGAGTGCAGATATAACCGTTATGGTCTTGTTGTCCCTGATTTTGGCTAACATAACAAAGCGGGAATGGCGTTCTACGAGGGTGACGATATAGGAGTTTTTCGAGCCCTGGATCAGATCACCTTCCCAGTGACCAGGGATGGCTCTGTCTGAGGCTTCCGGTGGCCTTTCGCTGATAGGTATCGCATTCGGGATTTTCCCTAATCCTTTCCCTTTAAGTGATGACGTTCGGGATCTACGAACCGCTCTTCCGCTTCTGAGGCATTGCTGCAGCTCTTTTTTTAATGCCCCCCGGGTTTGTATAAAAAGCGTTTTATAAATCGTTTCATGTGACACATGCATTTCCTGATTATCCGGATAACAGCGTTTCAGCCAACCGGCGATCTGTTCCGGCGACCAGTCCTGATGCATCTTCTCTGCAATGATTTTACACAATGTGGGGCTTTCAATTAGCTTGCAAGGTTTTGGTCTCAGAGCATTTTTCCAAGCAGCATTGTCGGCTTTTGCTGCACGGTATTGCTTGGCACCTCCGTGCCTCCTGACCTCGCGGCTAATCGTTGAGGGTGCTCTTGATAAGTTGGCAGCGATGTCCCTGATACTGAGTTTTGCTACCAATCCTCTGGATATTTCTTCTCTTTCATCAAGCGTAAGCGCTAATCGATGCCGCTTTCGAACGGGAGGACGGTAGCCACCTGTCTGGTGGATTGTGGGCATGATAGAAGAATGAAATCTGTCGAACATTCTGGCGATATCATGCAGGGAATCACCTTGTTTATATCTATCCCAGATAATTGCCTTCTGCTCTGGCGTGTAGTTAATACGAGTTCTTCGTTTCATGGCAACGTCCCCCCCTTGATTAAGGATAGCGTTGCATCGAGCCATTGAACTCACAGC
>NZ_JZRD01000075.1:0-2028 GCF_000963995.1 Pantoea sp. SM3 | reverse complement strand
GTTGCAGGCAAGCCCTGATATTCATTCCGCATCACACTGTGCCCGTTACCGGTCCGGTTTGAGAAAGTGCGGCCGGCTGCTATGGTGCCCGTGACAATCTGCGGCAATACGGAGCCTGTAATGCTTACAACCATAATTTACCGGAGCCACCTCGCCGATGACGTGCCCGTCAGCATTCTGCCGGGCATGGTGGAGAAGGCAACGCTGCTCAACGCCCGTCATCAGGTGACGGGCATCCTGCTGTTTAACGGCACGCACTTCTTTCAGATACTGGAAGGTCCGGAGGACGGCGTGCTGGACATCTACGGCCGCATCTGCGCCGACCGGCGTCACCACAACGTGGTTGAGCTGATGCGCGACTACTCGCCGTCGCGGCGCTTCGGCAACCACGGCATGGAGCTGTTCGATCTGCGCCATCACCCCCGCGGCAGCGTGCTGCAGGCGGTGCTTGACCGCGGCACCTCTAAGTACCGCCTGACCTATGACGATCGCGGCCTGCAGTTTCTGCGAACCTTCGTGGAGGCCCGGGAGAAAGAAAACTACTTTGAGGTTTTGCCCGCCGACTACTGGGACTTTGTGCCGGATGAGAACGGGTCACCAGCGCCCGCGGCGGGCGTGACCTTCCGCCCGGTGGTCGACCCGCTCGGCCGTGAGGTCACGGCCCTTGAGGCCATACCCGATGATGCGCCGGAGGGACTCTCCGGCGATGCGATGTACGTACATAATCTCGCTGCGGTCACCGGGGCGCTGCACAGAGCCGGCAGGTCATGCCCTGACGACATGATGCTCTACCTCAGCATTCTGCCCGGGACGCTGGTATCCGTTCCGGATGCCGTTGGCCGGATTGTCCGCGCCATCGACAGCGCTGAACTGGTGCCGCAGCAAATCATACTGGGGGTCAGCGAGACGGAGGTGATTTCTCAGCTGGAAGCATTTTCCGCAGCGGTGCGGCAGCTGAAGCAGGCCGGCATCAGCCTCTCTGTCGATAACTTCGGTGACGGCTCCGCCGGGCTGTCTCTGCTGGCGCACGTCCAGCCGGACCGCGTACGCATCGGCGCCGCGATCGTGCGCAATATTCACCGCAGCGGACCCCGCCAGGCGGTGGTGCACGCGGTGCTGCGCTGCTGTTCTGCCCTGGAGATTAACGTCATCGCGGCGGGCATCGAGCAGCCGGAAGAGTGGATGTGGCTGGAGGCGGCAGGGGTCACTGACTTTCAGGGGTCGCTGTTCACCGCAGAGGGCGCGGCCGTGGCCTGGCCGGAGACACGCGAGGCCGTCTGAGGCGCAGGAACAGAACAGGGGCCCGTGGGCCCCGTATGATTAACAGGACGCGGCACGGTGAGGCGGAAGCTGCGTGGCCATAACGGCCGCGGGCACATCAGCCTTTTCCTGCCGCAGGGTCCTGCCGCGGTTGGCCTTTTCAAGCCAGGTGCGGAAATGCGTCATCATGGCCGCCGCATGCTGCGCGTCCGGCGTGCGGTAAATCAGCAGCCGGCTTTTGGTCTGGTTTGAGAAGTCGAGGGCATAAATCTCAATGCCGGCCTCGCGCTGCTCGCTTTCAATTGCTGTGAAATGCATGTCAGGCCAGCGGTTCACCTTCAGCATAAACTCACTTAAAATCATTTTTTTCGCCTTTTATTGTTTTAAAATCGGTACTCTTTTCACTGGTCTGCCCAGCGTAGAACTGGTTGCGGACTCTGCAAGCCGTCAGCACGGAATTAAGCGTAAATATTTCGTAAAGGCAGTCACTCAGCCCCTTTCAGCGCCGCAGGTTCCTGCAGCATGTGTCAGCAGGGCATGTCCGGCAATACGCTGGCGGACTATCAGTGCAACAGGCAATAACGGACAGGGGGAAGCAGCGATGATCAGCGAGGACCGGCTCAGCCAGATCGCGGAGAATCCGGACAGTCATGACGCGGAGATCGTGGCGTTGGCGCAGGAGCTCCTGCAGCTGCGCCGCACGCTGGGCGCGCCCTGGGCCGTTGTACAGCCGCTGGGCGAGCTTTACGTGGAGGACGGGAACGCGGC
>NZ_JZRD01000074.1:0-2750 GCF_000963995.1 Pantoea sp. SM3 | reverse complement strand
AGCAGTTAAGCAGTTAAGCAGTTATGCAGTTATGCAGTTATGCAGTTATGCAGTTATGCAGTTAAGGAAGAGAGTCAGGTTGCGCCATCTATATCAAGCTCAGTCGAGTCTGAGTGGCACTTTAATGCTTATGAGTTCGCGAAGGCCATGCGCATGCAAAACCGCCACTCCAGCAAGAAGTTTGCTGACATTTGACCGTACAGGATTGGGCTGTGAGCTAAGTAAATCTAACGGCTGCCAGAATGTCGGATGTTGCCTGGAAGCGCCCTGACAGCAATAGTTGGGGCAATGCCGCCGCGCCACTCACCAGTAATAGGGTAGCGAAGACACGAGCAGATTTGCATGTTAAATCATGAGCAGGGTCGAGTCAGTCACAGTAATACCTGCGCCTTGTCATGCACTGGCATGGCGTTTTTTCTGTCAGGAGTTGGTTTGCCTATTAATGTGTAATAACTCTCAATGTTTCAATAACAGGGCTCGCTGTATTCCTAGACGACTGATATAAGCTGAAAGGCGCTCTGCGTGTCTTTCAGCGGCCACCAGACCGATATAGCCGTCCGGCCGAATTAAGTAAGCCGTGTCTTTTTTGAATCCTCTTTTCTCAAATGCTTCCTGCCAGGGAAAAACCTGCCAATCCATACTATGACGATCACACCAGTTCCTGACGTCTTCAGTTGCTCTGCCGTAGATGTGTATTTGCCAGGCTATCTTTCTCAGTGATGCATAATTGTCAGTCTCACCCCCGGCGACATATGGCAGGCGATCGCCCGCACTGATCTCTCCCGCTTTTCCCTCACTTAGGGGGCTGTCCAAATAGCTCATCGTCGTTTGCGAGATTATCCGGAAAAGGTATTCGCGTACGCGACCATATTGATAGGCTTGACTGGCGATCGCTGGTGCAATGTGCGTACGCACGTAATCGGCGAATCCACCAGCGACAGTGACAAAGGTGAATACCCGATCTGTGGTTTTCACCAGTTTGTGAGCGAAGGCTTTGCGCTCCGTTTCATAGCTGTCCAGTAAGGTTTCAGGGGCCCGATTTTTAATCACCGCAGCCAATTTCCACGCCAGGTTTATCGCATCGGCAATGCCCGTATTCATCCCCTGCCCTCCTGCCGGGCTATGGACGTGTGCTGCATCACCCAGCAGAAATGCGCGGCCATCACGGAAATGATTGGTCACCCGGTGATGAACACGGTAAGTAGAAAACCAGTTAACCTGTTGGATGCTGAGCCCTAGTCCACTGATGGCCCGTTGGCTGACATCGTCAAAAGCGTGTTGCTGCCTATCTCCTTCTTCACTCTCGACAGTGCCGATCAAACGATATTGATGTTCTGGTCCATAAGGCATAACTAAAACAAAATCTGACTTGTCGAAAGCGATATGTCCCTCATTCGCGGGTGTCACTCCACTGGCCAGCACATCGGCAACGTAGAAGAGGTGGTTATAAGTGCCACCCTCGAAGTCACTACCCATTTGATGGCGCACTGAAGAATGCGCTCCATCACAGCCTGCAAGGTAGGTGGCAGTGCAGATTTCGGTTTGCCCTGTTGGTGTCCTGATCGTAGCAACGACGTTATCGCCCTCTTCCCTGAACGACATGAATTCTGTTTGCCTTTCGACGTCAACACCAGCAGTATTTAAGCGTGCGATCAGAAGTTTTTCATGTATGTCCTGGGGCAATACAAGCACAAACGGATAGGGGGAAATACTTTTACCCGCATTCTGCAGGGGAATACGCGCCTTCGGTTCTCCCCTCGCCCACATATTCATCGCCGGCATTTTATAGCCTGCTGCTATAACCTCTTCAGCGATATCCAGCTGACGATAAAGCTCAAGCGTGCGAGCCTGAATAGCCATTGCTCGTGATGTTTCACCTGGTCCTTGACTCTTGTCGATGATTCGAACCGACACACCTTGACGGGTGAGCCAGAGTGCCAGCACCAAACCGGTGGGCCCTGCTCCAACGATGAGAACGTCGATATGGTTCATAGGAGTATCCGACTGTGGCGCGAGTAATACATGCAACGCCATGGTAAACGCCTGAGGTTAGTTTGATTCGCACATCTTAATGCAAAGTATAATTGCACTTGATAGCGCCGGACGTGCTTTAGCTCACCGTCTTTCTAATACTCAGAATAAAGCATTCTTACAGGCAGTAGATGAGTACCCTCCCCTTCCGGGCTTGCGATCATGGATGCTAATGTCTAAAGCGTGAAATGACATTGTCACGTTTTCAGATAGATTTCTCACCGACCTGAAAATGCTATAAGGTAGTGTATTAGAAGAAAATTTCAGAAATTTTCAGGCTGAAAATCACCATGTTTTTTTGGTGAAGATGAAGAGACGGCGATGATAGCTATTGGGTTGTTTGGACTCTACGTTTTGAATCCTGGTAAGGTATGTCGATGCATTCATCGTGCCGTATTTTTTGAATTGTTTATTTCTTCGCAACTGCTTGTTGGGCAATTTTCTACAAGAGTGAATATCCACCTAAGCGATAATCGGCATTTCGTTATCGTTCTAGTTTGACGTGCACTAATGCGTCATTGCCAAAAACAGCATACAAGCCTTATCCTGGATTCCGTCTTGTCTAAATCATCTCTAAGGTGTGATTAATCACTTTTGTTGGTTATAGAGATGGAATGATCGCATCTGATAAATGAAATGCTTTTGGTGCCAGCAATATTGGATTGGCCGGATAGGTTGAGTTGTTTGGATTGCATTGGATGCTGGATGCTGGATGCTGG
>NZ_JZRD01000073.1:0-638 GCF_000963995.1 Pantoea sp. SM3 | reverse complement strand
AATATGGATGATAAGCCTGCAGGTATTGGCCATGAATATGCGCCACATATCAGAAAAATCAGGGGGTAGGTTTCGTTGATTATTCGACTTCAACCTCAGAGATAATTTGGAAATGCATATTTCCAAATTAAGCGCGCCGGGATAAAATTTACTTCCGGCGCGCGTCCGGGTGGTTTTATTTAAACTTCGGGTTTTGGGCTCCGCCGGCTGATAAGTCCGCCTTTACGACCGGCCTCGCGCGCGCGATCGGGACAGTTTTTGAAGTTACCGCCACTGGCGGCGCCGCCTTTGCTGCCCGCCTCAGAGGCGCGCGCCGGGTCGGCCGCGAAGTTTCCGGCACCACCGCGTCTTGCTGTTGTCATGATGTCTTCCTCAGTTAAAAGATGTCCTGTATTTCAGACGGTTATAGTGTGGCATGTCTGTACAGAACTGCCTGTCTTCAGGACACTTTATTTCAGGGGTATGACGGCGGACACGCATTACTGGGTGGCAGAACCTGAAATGCGGGCCCGCTGGACCTCACGCTTGCGACTTGAGCGATATGCGCCAGGCTGTGTGTGCGAAACGGCGCGTGACATCCCTCCGGTGGAGAGTTGTTCTGCAGGCGCGCCGTGCCGCATTCGTATTACTTCTGCACA
>NZ_JZRD01000072.1:0-394 GCF_000963995.1 Pantoea sp. SM3 | reverse complement strand
AATATGGATGATAAGCCTGCAGGTTACTGGCCATGAATATGCGCCACATATTAGAAAAATCAGGGGGTAGGTTCCGTTGATTATTCTACTTCAACCTCAGAGATAATTTGGAAATGCATATTTCCAAATTAAGCGCGCCGGGATAAAATTTACTTCCGGCGCGCGTCCGTGTTGTTTTATTTAAACTTCGGGTTTTGGGCCCCGCCGGCTGATAAGCCCGCCTTTACGGCCGGCCTCTCGGGCGCGATCGGGACAGTTTTTGAAGTTACCGCCGCTGGCGGCGCCGCCTTTGCTGCCCGCCTCAGAGGCGCGTGCCGGGTCGGCCGCGAAGTTTCCGGCTCCACCGCGTCTTACTGTTGTCATAATGTGATCCTCAGATAAAAGTTGTCATGTA
>NZ_JZRD01000070.1:0-807 GCF_000963995.1 Pantoea sp. SM3 | reverse complement strand
CGCGCCAGGCCGTGCACCGCCCCCTCATGCTGAGGCTGGCGGGTGCGCCATACCATAACCTGTATGCAGGCGCGCTCCGGCGAGGTGAAGTCTTCGGTTTCCTCCAGCCGCACCGCATAAACGGTCTCCGGCTCGGGCTCCTGCGTGACCAGCCTGAACTGTCTCTCTGCTCTGTTCTGCCAGAGGGTGTAGCCGAACGGCGTCACAAACCCGGGCAGCGTAAAAGGCTCCACGTCGCGGGCAAGAAAGGCGCGGGTATCGGCCCGGTTGGTGTCTTCCGGATTGAGCACCTGGCTGAAGCTGGTGTCGGGCAGGGTAATGGGCATGCTGTCGTCCGCCGTTTCTTTTCTGTTCACTTAGCCTCCCTGATAACCGGAGCGTTAATTTATATCGCTGAATTGTCTGCAATAATGGGTGGTGCCTTTTAAAAGATAGAGCACCGCAGGATTACTGCTGTACACGCGCCTGTGCATCGGTTACTTTGCGCCCGACCTCATTCACTACGCACGGGTATTTGATGCGACAGGACGGACTACCTCCGGAAAAAGAAGCCGGATTGACAGGCTATTTCAGCCAGGTCACTCACCCCTGCCAGATTGAGCTGCTGGGCCGCATCACCGTTGAAATCCTGCGTCAGGAGCGGCGGCTCACGCGCACCGCCTTGTGCCTGAAACTGATAGGGCGCCTCGACGGTGCCGACGATGAGGCCGAGAGAGAACACCTGAAGGTTCTTCTCAGAATGCTGTTTAATCGCTGAGCCTGAGGGGTAACACCGGGAGTTCACCGATCACGAAACGTTCGTCCAGG
>NZ_JZRD01000007.1:0-210125 GCF_000963995.1 Pantoea sp. SM3 | reverse complement strand
TTCGAGCCCCGTCCGTTCCGCCACCCTTTTAGGGGCGTAGTTCAATTGGTAGAGCACCGGTCTCCAAAACCGGGTGTTGGGGGTTCGAGTCCCTCCGCCCCTGCCAGAAAACAATCCTTTGCTTCGGCAAAGGATTTTTTTTGTCCAAAATTTGGTATTTACCTCATAAATTCGCCAGTGAAAAGGGTTTGAGTTTCACTGCGCGACACTCAAACCCCTCTCAATTTCTGCTTTATTGCGTCAATACTGGAAATTTAAGCAGCTGACGAATATGCGCCTGTTGATCGCTATTCTGCAGCCACACCGCATAGAGTGGGCGAACGGCAACGGGTGTATCTGGAATAACCATCAAATCGCTATAAATGCTGTGCCATGAGTCCGGTAAAAACGCGCAAGCGCCGGTGGTGTGGAGTAATTCACGTGTCACATGCGCTGAAGTTGTGGTCAATACTGGCACATCATCACTGGATAAATAACTTTCATGTTGATGAAAATCCGCACCCCATTCCAGTTTAATGTAATCATATTTTTCACGTTTCTCAGTCTTACGTGCACGGAAGAGCGCGAGTGAAATATGACCAATCTGTTGGCTGGTTAATTCATCCATTTTTGGCGCTTCGGTGGTGATCAAAAGATCCAATTGACGCTCATGTAATTGCTTTACCAGCAAATGCCGTTGTGCGATACGTGCTTCAAGATGAAGGCTTTCACGGTTCTCATAAAGCGTTTTTAACCAAGGGGTTAGATAAGCTTCCCATAACGACGCGCTGGCGCCTATCGATAGCTCATGATGCTGTTGTGTATGTGAAACTTCCTTTTTAGCCATCAGCCAGGTACTCATCAGGCTCTCTGCATAGGGTAATAAACGCTCACCCGCAGAGGTCAGCCGAATATTATTTCGATGACGGGTGAAAAGGTTGACTCCTAACTGATTTTCTAGCTGACGAATGCGAAAACTAACGGCAGATTGCGTGAGGTAAAGCGCTTCAGCAGCACGCCCGAAATGGCGTGTTCTGCTCACTTCGAGGAAAGTTTTCAGTAATTCCGTATCCACAGCATTCTCCCAAAAAATGTTTGTCGTACTGATTTAAATGTTTTGTTTTACACTCTGTCAAGCCTATCTAATACTCCGCGCCATAAATAGCACGGCCATAAGAGAGTCGGGAGCGTGTAAAATGGCGGATAGCTTCGCAACAACAAATCGTTTCTTTGATAACAAACATTACCCTCGTGGTTTTTCACGTCATGGTGATTTCACCATTAAAGAAGCTCAGCTTCTGGAACGCCACGGTTACGCCTTTAATGAACTGGACCTCGCCAAGCGTGAACCAGCGACTGATGAAGAGCGTTCGTTTTTAGAAGTATGTCGTGGTCTGCGTGAGCCGCAAACGGAAGCTGAACGTGTCTGGTCGAAATATACCGCACGTATTAAACGTCCTAAGCGTTTCCACACATTGTCTGGCGGTAAGCCACAGATGGACACTGTGGAAGACTTTAGCGATAGCGATGATTAAAAATAGCGGGGCTTCTAAAGCCCCGTTTTTTATTCCAGACTGTTGTGCAGAAAGATTAGCAATCGGTCAATGCTGCGATAACCCACCGCCTCCTGCAAATGCTGACGTGAAATCGTCTCCTCCCCTGCCAAATCGGCAATCGTCCTGGCGACTTTCAAAATGCGTTGCCACGCGCGCACAGAAAGGCCCAACGAATTCAACACAGCTTCCAGCCATATAGCATCGTCCTGTCTCAGTACACAGCACTGGGCAATCTCCGGATTAGATAAATGAGCGTTTATTTTGCCTGCTCGCTCAATTTGCCTCTGACGAGCAGCAAGGACGCGTTTAAGCACAGTCTCGCTGCTCTCACTGACTTCCTGTTTTTGACTTAAGGTTCCACTGGGTAGCAACGGGATTTCCAGAGACAGATCAAAGCGATCAAGAAACGGACCTGAGAGCCGGCTCAAATAGCGCAGCACCTGTTGCGGCGTGCATCGGTTATGACTGCCTTGATAATGCCCGGTAGGGCTGGGGTTCATGGCGCCAATTAACTGAAAGCGCGCTGGATAAGTGACTTTGGCGCGTGTACGGGAAATTGCGATCTCGCCGGATTCAATGGGCTCGCGTAATGCATCCAGTACCTTGCGGTCAAACTCCGGGAGTTCATCCAGAAACAGGACACCATTGTGCGCCAGAGAGATCTCACCAGGCCGGGGGAGTGCTCCACCTCCCACTAATGCATACAGCGAAGCGCTGTGATGAGGTGCTCTGAATGGCCTTCTGCGCCACTGATGATGGAGGTTTCGGCTGCTGACCAGGCTATTAATCGCTGCGCACTCCAGCGCTTCCTGGTCGTCTAAGGGCGGCATAATGCCGGGCAGGCGGGTCGCCAGCATCGTTTTCCCTGTGCCGGGCGGTCCAAGCAGTAACAAGTTATGCCCGCCAGCGGCAGTGATCTCCAGGGCGCGACGTCCTTGTTCCTGACCGATGATTTCGCTGAGATCCAGGCTTTCCTGTTGCAGCGCCTCAGGTTGATAATGCGCAACGGTGAGTGTCGATTGGTTATGCAGGAAAGCGCAGATCTCGAGCAGATGTTTACCGACAAGCGTTTCCCCTTGTTGGATCAATCCGACATCCTGTTGATTCTCTTCAGCTAACACCATCTGCCTGCCGGCTTGCAATGCGGCCATCGCTGCTGGAATGGAGGCCTGAACGCCACAGAGCGCGCCGTTCAGTGCTAACTCCCCCAGGAATTCATAGTGAGCCAGTTTCGCGTCAGGAAGCTGCTCTGAGGCCGCGAGAATCGCAATGGCGATGGGAAGGTCGTAGCGTCCTCCCTCTTTTGGCAGATCGGCGGGGGCCAAATTGATGGTGACGCGTTTAGCCGGGAAGGTGAATCCGCTATTGATAATGGCACTGCGCACCCGTTCCCGCGCTTCCTTCACCGTGGTTTCAGGCAAGCCAACCAGCGTTAAAGCAGGCAAGCCCTTGCTGATATGCACCTCAACCGTTACTAATGGCGCCTGCACACCGAGCGCCGCGCGAGTGAGAACCTTTGATAAAGACATAACCACTCCTTGTTGTCTTCATCATGCGAGGAGTAAATTCAGATTGCGAATGCGATTTAAAAACATCAGCGCCGGGTTCCAGTGAATCGACGGTTTTTACAATGTTTTCGCCGCAATTGAGGTCGATATCGCAGAATTAACAGAGAGGTTACGCAGTGTGCGTAATGAAAATTTTTCACAACTAAAAATAACCTTTAACTTACAAGGCGATAACCCACACCCATCGCTTGCGTCATAAAAAAACATTATGAAAATAATTGTCAATGCGTAGATAACTATGGTAACTCTGTAGGTATTACTTCGAACAATCGAAAAAACAGACAACACATGAAAGCCCTTCTACAAGTGATTAGCCTAGTCGTGATTAGCGTGGTGGTGATTATTATCC
Source organism: Pantoea sp. SM3 (assembly GCF_000963995.1). Taxonomy (NCBI): domain Bacteria; kingdom Pseudomonadati; phylum Pseudomonadota; class Gammaproteobacteria; order Enterobacterales; family Erwiniaceae; genus Pantoea; species Pantoea sp. SM3. The sequence continues at coordinate 206,673 of NZ_JZRD01000007.1, read as the reverse complement.
CACCGTGCGGGGCATCGCTTGGAGAAAGAAAGGCTTAAAAATCAAGCCCGGAATTCCAAAAACCCCCGCACCGAAAGGTCCGGGGGTTTTTTTTTGACCTGGCTAAATATCAGCGAATCAGCGAGGAACAGATTATGAGCAGTAGCATAAAATTCTGTTGTTCCCCAAGGAATACAGGAGAATAACGATGACAGGTGCACAGTGGGTAGTTCAGGCTTTACGCGCGCAGAGTGTCGACACAGTGTTTGGCTATCCTGGCGGCGCAATCATGCCAGTGTACGATGCGCTCTACGATGGCGGCGTGGAACACCTACTGTGTCGTCATGAACAAGGTGCAGTGATGGCGGCAATTGGTTATGCCCGCGCCACCGGTAAAACAGGCGTTTGTATCGCCACTTCCGGTCCCGGCGCCACTAACCTGATCACCGGTTTAGCCGATGCGTTTATGGATTCCATCCCGGTTGTCGCGATCACCGGTCAGGTTTCATCTGCGTTCATCGGCACCGATGCCTTCCAGGAAATCGACGTTCTCGGCCTGTCATTAGCCTGCACCAAGCACAGTTTCCTGGTTGAATCCTTCGAAGATTTGCCTTCCGTGATGGCCGAAGCCTTTGCCATCGCCCAGTCTGGCCGTCCCGGTCCGGTTCTGGTGGATATCCCGAAAGACATCCAAATTGCCAGTGGCGATTTAACCCCACACTTGCTGCCGGTTGAAGAGGCGATCAGTCACTCGCCAGAGCATATCGCGGAAGCCCGCGCATTGATGGCGCAGTCGCATAAGCCAATGCTGTATATCGGCGGCGGTGTTGGCATGGCACAAGCGGTGCCTGCATTACGTGCCATGGCTGAAGCAACCGGCATCCCAACGGTGTCCACGTTGAAAGGCCTGGGAAGCGCAGACGCCAGCAGCGATCTCTATCTCGGCATGTTGGGTATGCACGGCACCAAAGCTGCCAACCTTGCCGTGCAATCCTGTGATTTGCTGATTGCGGTGGGTGCGCGCTTCGACGACCGCGTTACCGGCAAGTTAGACACCTTCGCCCCGCATGCGAACGTCATTCATATCGATATCGATCCGGCCGAGTTGAACAAACTCCGTCGCGCGCACGTTTCGTTGCAAGGTGATTTGAACCAGGTGCTGCCCGCGTTGAGTATGCCAATGCAGATTGAAGGCTGGCGCACCGAAGTTAAAGCGATGAAAGCCGAGTTTGATTGGCGTTACGATCACCCAGGTGAAGCCATCTATGCTCCGCTGCTGCTGAAGCAGTTATCCGATCATAAAGCCAATAGCGCCGTAGTCACCACCGATGTCGGCCAGCACCAGATGTGGGCTGCACAGCATATGAGCTTCACCGCGCCAGAAAACTTCATCACCTCCAGCGGCCTGGGCACCATGGGCTTCGGTCTGCCTGCCGCCATCGGTGCGCAGGTTGCTCGCCCGGAAGACACCGTGATCTGCGTGTCAGGTGATGGCTCAATCATGATGAACATCCAGGAACTGGGCACCATCAAACGCGGCAAGCTGCCGGTGAAAATCCTGCTGCTGGATAACCAACGTTTGGGCATGGTGCGTCAGTGGCAGCAGCTGTTCTTTGATGGTCGCTACAGCGAAACCATCCTCACCGATAACCCCGATTTCCTCACGCTGGCCAGCGCCTTTGATATCCCAGGCCAGCACATTAGCCGTAAAGATCAGGTCGACGCCGCGATAGATGCTCTGCTGAACAGTGAAGGTCCTTACTTCCTGCATGTTTCGATTGATGAGCATGAGAACGTCTGGCCATTGGTACCGCCGGGTGCCAGCAACGCAAACATGATGGAGAAAACCGCATGAATCAGCATCAATTGTCTATCGAAGCCCGCTTCCGCCCTGAAATATTGGAGCGCATTTTGCGTGTTGTCCGCCACCGTGGCTTCCAGGTGTGCTCGATGAACATGGCATCTGCGATCAACGCTGAGAACATTAATATCGAGATGACCGTTGCCAGCCAGCGTTCTGTCGATTTACTGTCTTCGCAGTTAAGCAAACTTATGGATGTCGCCTGTGTCGAGATCCAGCAACAGACATCACAACAAATCCGCGCTTAGTCGCCAAAGGAAATAGCAATGAGTACGAAGAAAGCAGACTTTATTTGGTTCAACGGGGAGATGGTTAAGTGGGAAGACGCCAAGGTTAGCGTCATGTCTCACGCACTGCACTATGGTACTTCAGTGTTTGAAGGCGTACGTTGCTACGACTCACACAAAGGCCCAGTGGTGTTCCGTCACCGTGAACACATGCAGCGTCTGCACGACTCCGCCAAAATCTATCGTTTTCCTATCGCCGCCTCTGTTGATGAGCTGATGGAAGCGTGCCGCGAAGTGATTCGTGTGAACAAACTGAAAAGCGCTTACATTCGTCCATTGGCGTTTGTTGGCGACGTAGGTCTGGGTGTGAACCCACCAGATGGCTACACCACCGACGTGATCATCGCTGCTTTCCCATGGGGTGCTTACCTGGGTGCTGAAGCACTGGAAAACGGTATCGATGCGATGGTGTCTTCATGGAACCGTGTTGCACCGAATACCCTGCCAACTGCGGCTAAAGCCGGTGGTAACTACCTCTCCTCACTGTTGGTCGGCAGCGAAGCGCGTCGCCACGGTTATCAGGAAGGTATCGCTCTCGACACCAACGGCTATATTTCAGAAGGTGCTGGCGAAAACTTGTTCGAAGTGAAAGATGGCATTCTGTTCACACCACCGTTCACTTCTTCAGCACTGCCGGGCATCACTCGTGACGCCATCATCAAACTGGCGATTGATCTGGGTATCGAAGTGCGTGAGCAAACGCTTTCGCGTGAATCTTTGTATCTGGCTGATGAAGTGTTCATGTCGGGTACTGCGGCAGAAATCACCCCGGTACGCAGCGTTGACGGCATTCAGGTCGGTGCGGGCAAACGCGGTCCAGTGACCACCAAAATTCAAAGCGCATTCTTCGGCCTGTTCACGGGCGAAACTGAAGACAAGTACGGCTGGTTGGATCAAGTTAATCCATAACAAGACAGTTACGCGGGTGCCGCTGCGCCCGCGTCATATTTCAGACTGGAGTAAATAGAGCATGCCTAAGTACCGTTCTGCCACCACCACCCATGGTCGTAACATGGCAGGTGCACGCGCCCTGTGGCGCGCCACAGGAATGACCGACGCCGATTTCGGTAAACCGATTATCGCCGTGGTTAACTCATTCACCCAGTTCGTGCCGGGCCACGTGCACCTGCGCGATATGGGCAAGCTGGTGGCTGAGCAAATCGAAGCCGCCGGTGGTGTCGCTAAAGAGTTCAACACCATCGCGGTGGATGACGGTATCGCCATGGGTCATGGCGGCATGCTGTATTCACTGCCTTCGCGCGAGCTGATCGCCGATTCCGTGGAGTACATGGTGAACGCGCATTGCGCCGATGCCATGGTGTGTATCTCTAACTGCGACAAAATCACCCCCGGCATGCTGATGGCATCACTGCGCCTCAACATCCCAGTGATCTTTGTGTCCGGCGGTCCGATGGAAGCTGGCAAGACCAAACTGTCAGACAAAATCATCAAGCTGGACCTGGTTGATGCGATGATTCAGGGGGCTAACCCGAACGTCAGCGATGAAGACAGCGATAAAATCGAACGCTCTGCCTGCCCAACCTGTGGTTCTTGCTCAGGCATGTTTACCGCGAACTCGATGAACTGTCTGGCCGAAGCGCTGGGTCTGGCACAGCCGGGCAACGGTTCACTGTTGGCGACCCACGCCGACCGTAAAGAACTGTTCCTCAACGCCGGTAAGCGCATCGTTAGCCTGACCAAAAAGTATTACGAGCAGGATGATGAGCGCGTACTGCCACGCAACATCGCCACCAAAGCCGCGTTTGAGAACGCGATGACGCTGGATATCGCCATGGGCGGTTCCACCAACACCGTTCTGCACTTGCTGGCAGCGGCGCAGGAAGGCGAAATCGAATTCAACATGTCGGATATCGATCGCCTGTCGCGCAAAGTGCCGCACCTGTGCAAAGTGGCACCGAGTACGCCGAAATATCACATGGAAGATGTGCACCGTGCCGGTGGCGTGGTCGCGATCTTGGGCGAGCTGGATCGTGCCGGGCTGATCGACACCAGTGCGCGCAACGTTCTGCAGCAGAGCATGCGTGAGACCCTGGATCAGTACGACATCATGCTGACCCAAGACGAAGCCGTGAAGAAAATGTTCCGCGCGGGCCCAGCGGGTATTCGCACCACCCAAGCCTTCTCACAAGACTGCCGTTGGGACACGCTGGATGATGACCGTGAAAATGGTTGTATCCGTACCCGCGAACACGCGTTTTCTCAGGATGGCGGTCTGGCCGTGCTGTACGGCAACATCTCTGAAGATGGCTGTATCGTAAAAACCGCCAGCGTTGACGCTGAGTTGCTGACCTTCAAAGGCCCGGCAAAAGTCTACGAAAGCCAGGATGATGCGGTAGAAGCGATTCTCGGCGGCAAAGTTGTGGCTGGCGATTGCGTTGTCATCCGTTACGAAGGGCCAAAAGGCGGTCCGGGCATGCAGGAAATGCTCTATCCGACCACCTATCTGAAATCCATGGGCTTGGGTAAAGCTTGTGCGTTGATCACAGATGGTCGCTTCTCCGGCGGTTCTTCCGGTCTCTCTGTGGGTCACATCTCACCTGAAGCGGCGAGCGGCGGCACCATCGCGCTGATCCAGGATGGCGACATGATTGAGCTGGATATCCCGAACCGTCGTATCCATCTGGATCTGCCGGACAACGAAATCCACGCTCGTCGTGAAAAAGAGTTGGCGCGTGGCGAAGCGGCTTACACCCCGCACAACCGCGAACGTGCCGTCTCCTTCGCGCTGCGTGCTTATGCATCACTCGCGACCAGTGCTGACAAAGGTGCGGTGCGCGATAAGTCCAAGCTGGGAGGCTAACAACGAATGGCTGAGTCTCAACCGCTACCCGCGTCGCCTAACGGCGCGGAGTATTTGCGCGCAGTGCTGCGTGCGCCTGTGTATGAAATTGCGCAGGTCACGCCGCTGCAAAAAATGGAAAAAATTTCATCGCGTCTCGGCAACACCATTTTGGTGAAGCGTGAGGATCGCCAGGCAGTACACAGCTTCAAGCTGCGTGGGGCCTACGCGATGATTGCCGGACTGACCGAAGAGCAAAAAGCACGCGGCGTGATTACGGCTTCGGCCGGAAACCACGCACAGGGTGTGGCACTTTCGGGGAGTCGGCTTGGCATCAAATCACTGATTGTGATGCCGGTGGCCACGGCAGACATCAAGGTTGATGCAGTGCGCGCATTTGGCGGTGAGGTTTATCTGTTTGGTGCTAACTTCGACGAGGCAAAAGCCAAAGCCATCGAGCTGGCCGAGCAGCAGGGTTACACCTTTGTGCCGCCGTTTGACCATCCGGCAGTGATTGCCGGGCAGGGCACGCTGGCGATGGAACTGCTGCAACAAGATGCACATATCGATCGCGTGTTCGTGCCGGTCGGCGGTGGTGGCCTGGCAGCTGGCGTGGCGGTGCTGATCAAACAGCTGATGCCGCAGATCAAAGTGATCGCGGTAGAGTCGGAAGACTCAGCCTGTCTGAAAGCGGCGCTGGATGCGGGCGAGCCGGTGGATTTGGCGCGTGTCGGCTTGTTTGCTGAAGGTGTGGCGGTGAAGCGCATCGGCAACGAGACTTTCCGTCTGTGCAAAGAGTATCTCGATGACATCATCACTGTGGATAGCGATGCCATCTGCGCGGCAGTGAAAGACCTGTTCGAAGATGTGCGTGCGGTAGCGGAACCTTCGGGTGCGCTGGCGCTGGCGGGCATGAAGAAGTACATCCAGCAGCACGACATCAAAGGCGAGCGCCTCGCGCACGTCTTGTCGGGCGCCAACGTCAACTTCCACGGTCTGCGCTATGTGTCGGAACGCTGCGAAATTGGCGAACAGCGCGAAGCGTTGCTGGCGGTAACGATTCCCGAACAGCAGGGCAGTTTCCTCAAGTTCTGCCAGACGCTGGGTGGCCGTTCGATCACCGAGTTTAACTACCGTTATGCGGATGCCGACAACGCCTGCATCTTCGTCGGCGTGCGTTTAACGCGCGGTCTGGAAGAGCGCAGCGAGATCATCAGTCAACTGAATGAGAGTGGCTATAACGTCGTGGATTTGTCGGATGACGAGATGGCGAAACTGCATGTGCGCTACATGGTGGGCGGTCGTCCGTCGAAACCGTTGCGCGAGCGTTTGTTTAGCTTTGAGTTCCCGGAAGCACCCGGCGCGCTGCTGAAATTCCTGCAGACGCTGGGCGCGCACTGGAATATCTCGCTGTTCCACTATCGCAGCCACGGCACCGATTTTGGTCGTGTGCTGGCGGCCTTCGAAGCCAACGATCAAGAGCCGGATTTTGAAACCCATCTCACGGCGTTGGGCTACGAATGGCACGATGAGGCGAACAACCCGGCGTTCCGTTTCTTCCTCGCCGGGCAGTAGTTACAGCAGGTTCCAGAAAGCACTGATAAGCGGCTCCCCGAGCCGCTTTTTTTGTACACAGACGCCCAGTTCCAGCGGCGCGACCGACTCCACATTCTCCAGCGTCAGTACGCGATTGCGTACCGGCTCCGGGCTGTTCTCCAGCACCACATCTGGCAGCAGCGCAATACCACATCCCAGCGCCACCATTGAGACAATCGCCTCATGGCCAGAAACCGTGGCGTAAATTTGCGGATTCGGAATGCGATGGCGACGGAACCACAAATCGATACCGCGCCGCACCGGGCCTTGTTCCGGCACGATAAACGGAATCTGCGACCAATCAGGTTGCGCCTGTGTGGCCTGACTGCGCACCGCACACGGCAGGGCGGGCGCGATCAGCACCAGCGGAAGAATGGCGAGCGGCGTGAAGTCGATGCTGGCGGGCAGCGATTCCGGACGTCCGGCAATGGCCAAATCTGCCTCGCCAGATTGCACCATCTCAATTGCGTCGGCGGCATCGCCGGTGGTGAGTTTGATTTCCACCTGCGGATGTTCGGCGCGGAAGCGGTCGAGAATCGGCGGCAAATGGCTGTAAGCGGCGGTCACCGAGCAAAATATGCGCAGTTCGCCGCTCAGGGACGGGCCGTTTAGATCCATCACGTGGCGCAGTTGTTGATATTGCAATAAGGTTTGCTGAGCAAACTGCTTGAGGCGTTCACCAGCTTCAGTGAGCGTGACGGTGCGGTTATCGCGCAGAAACAGCGCGTGACCCACATCTTCTTCAAGGCGCTGAATCTGGCGCGATAGCGTGGAGGGACTGACGTGCATAGCACGCGCGGTGCGACCAAAGTGACAGCTTTCGGCCAGATGAAGAAAGAGCTTCAGGTCTCGTAAATCCATGCGCGTTTCACCTCAAAGGGTTGTTGCAAATTCTGCAATGTGACCTTGCTAATATATCAATTTAAGCAATAGATTTCCTGTCATATGATGGGGTCATTCGCGGCACTGAACAGGGTGTCGTTACCGAACAAAAGCAATCACAACATCTAACCGGAGTACCCATGGCTAACTACTTCAACACATTGAATCTGCGCAACCAGTTAGCGCAGTTAGGCAAATGTCGTTTCATGTCACGCGATGAGTTCGCAGACGGCGCAAGCTTCCTGAAAGGCAAAAAAGTCGTTATCGTTGGCTGTGGCGCTCAGGGTCTGAACCAGGGCCTGAACATGCGTGACTCCGGTCTGGACATCGCTTATGCACTGCGTGCTGAAGCGATCGCTGAAAAGCGTGCTTCTTTCCGCAAAGCGACCGATAACGGCTTCAAAGTAGGCACCTACGAAGAGCTGATCCCACAGGCGGATCTGGTGGTTAACCTGACGCCAGACAAACAGCACACCGCAGTAGTTCAGGCGGTTCAGCCTCTGATGAAAGATGGCGCAGCGCTGGGTTACTCACACGGTTTCAACATCGTTGAATCTGGCGAAACCATTCGTAAAGATATCACTGTGGTGATGGTTGCACCGAAGTGCCCAGGTACTGAAGTGCGTGAAGAGTACAAGCGTGGTTTCGGTGTTCCAACCCTGATCGCGGTTCACCCAGAAAACGATCCAAAAGGCGAAGGCCTGGCGATTGCTAAAGCCTGGGCTGCTGCAACCGGCGGCGACCGTGCTGGCGTCCTGGAATCTTCCTTCGTTGCAGAAGTGAAATCTGACCTGATGGGCGAGCAGACTATCCTGTGCGGTATGCTGCAGGCCGGTTCTCTGCTGTGCTTTGACAAGCTGGTGGCTGAAGGTCACGATGCGGCTTATACCGAAAAACTGATTCAGTTCGGCTGGGAAACCATCACCGAATCACTGAAATTCGGTGGCATCACCCTGATGATGGATCGCCTGTCTAACCCGGCGAAAATCCGTGCTTACGCACTGTCTGAGCAGCTGAAAACCATCATGGCTCCGCTGTTCCAGAAGCACATGGATGACATCATCTCTGGCGAATTCTCTTCCGGTATGATGGCTGACTGGGCGAACGACGACAAAAACCTGCTGACCTGGCGTGAAGAGACCGGTGCAACTGCATTCGAGAACGCACCACAGTTCGACGGCAAAATCGAAGAGCAGGAATACTACGATAAAGGCGTTGTGATGGTTGCCATGGTGAAAGCGGGCGTTGAGCTGGCCTTCGAAACCATGATCGACGCAGGTATCATTGAAGAGTCTGCTTACTACGAATCACTGCACGAGCTGCCGCTGATCGCGAACACCATCGCACGTAAGCGTCTGTATGAAATGAACGTGGTTATCTCTGATACTGCAGAATACGGTAACTACCTGTTCTCCTTCGCGGCAGTACCGCTGCTGAAAGAGTTCATGACCACGCTGCAGCCGGGCGATCTGGGTAAAGCAATCGAAGGCACTCAGGTTGATAACGCACAGCTGCGTGACGTCAACGAAGCCGTTCGTCAGCACCCAATCGAAGCGGTTGGCCGTAAACTGCGTGGCTACATGACCGACATGAAACGTATCGCGGTTGCTGGCTAAGCCACGCGCGACACAGTTTTCAGCATAAGAAGAACCCCGGCTTGCCGGGGTTTTTTTATGCCTGATCAGATAGGTTTCTCACAGCCAGCCACGACATAACTCTACAAGCCGCAATGCCATGGCGATTACGCAGTCCGTGTGTTTTGGGTCATTTAAGCGACGGGTGATAACGCAGTCTGGTGTCGTACAGGGGCTGGCGGTCCTCGCGCCGCTGCGCGGTACCTTCACTTCATTCGTCAGCCTGACGGAGCGGCGGGGAATGGCACATCCTGTGCCGCCCCGCCTTACGCCCGCGTCCTGCGGACTATCCTGGCATACTCACTACGTTCAGCACTGCGGATTGCCATCCCCTGTACGGCCCCAGCCTGCTCTTAAGCTTCAGTGCGTGTGGTAAAAAAGGGCACGATAGTGGAGGCCAGAGCGCCTCTGCTGCTGCAAGGGCTATCCGCAGCGGTGAGGCTTTTACGTTGGGCCAGGAGCCAGGTGCATGGATGCAACTGGCAGTTCGGGTTGGCCAGGATGGCCTTACCCTAACGGTCCGTCAGCACGACGTGAAAGCCGATGGCACCGCGTCAGCGGCGCGAGGACGGCCCGGCAGCAGCAGAGGTGCGCAGGCCAGCACTCCGGCATTCGTACCCAAACAAAAAAAGCTGCCACTTTAACAGTGACAGCCTTTGCATATTGGGCGTTAACTGACGAGCGTTAGGCCTGAGCCGGGTACCTCAAATCAATCTGCAACCATCACACCGCTTCGTACAGCGTCTGATGGCGCGTCTCTTTACAGGCAATCAGTGCAATCAGCGTCAGTACCGCCATGGAAGCCAGATAGAAACCGACCGCCTGCAAACCGTAGTTAGCGTTCAACCAGGTCGCAATATAAGGCGCAACCGACGCCCCGAGAATTGACGACAGGTTATACGAGAACGACGCGCCGGTATAACGCACTTCGGTCGGGAACAGCTCTGGCAGCAGCGCGCCCATCGGCCCAAAGGTGAGCCCCATAATGCTCAGACCCAGCAGCAGGAAGCCCATCACCAGAATTTGCGAACCGGAACCCAACAGCACCGGGAACATCAGCGCGAAAGCGATAATCATCAAAGTAATGGTGATCATGGTGCGACGACGGCCATAACGATCCGCCAATAGACCTGCAATCGGCACCATCACACCAAAACCAATCACTGCCACCATCAGCATCCACAGGAAGCTATTACGGGAGTAACCCAAGCCCGCAGGCGCTGGCGCAGTGCCGTAACTCATCGAGTACACGGTCATGATGTAGAACAGCGTATAGGTCGCCAGCATGATGAAGGTGCCAAGAATCGTAGCGGTCAGATGCTTGCTCAGCAGCGTGCCGATGGGCATTTTGACCTGCTTGTTCTCTTTCTGCACTTTGGCAAAAACCGGGCTTTCATGCAGCGAAACGCGCACATAGAGGCCAATCAGTACCAGTACGGCAGAAAGGATAAACGGCACACGCCAGCCCCAGTTCATGAACTGCTCATCGGTCAGCAACCAGGAGAGCAGCAGGAAAGTACCGTTAGCGAAGAAGAAGCCAATCGGCGCGCCGAGCTGTGGGAAAGAGCCGTAGAGCGCACGTTTCTTCGCGGGGGCATTCTCGGTTGCCAGCAGAGCCGCGCCGCCCCATTCACCACCCAAGCCCAGACCCTGACCAAAACGCGCCAGCGCCAGCAGCAGTGGAGCGGCGACGCCAATGGTTTGATAGCTCGGTAGCAGGCCGATCAATACCGTGGAGACGCCCATGGTCAGCAGCGATGCTACCAACGTCGCTTTACGGCCGACACGGTCGCCGAAGTGGCCGAACAGCGCAGAACCAATTGGACGCGCGACAAAGGCGATAGCGAAGGTCGCCAGCGACTGTAGCGTCGCGACGGTGGGATCGCCCTGCGGGAAGAAAATGTGCGGGAAAATGATCACTGCCGCAGTGGCATAAATATAGAAATCGAAGAATTCGATCGCGGTGCCGACAAGCGATGCCACGACCACTTTGCCGCGTGAGTTTACGGGCGTGTCGTCGTGTTTTTTGTCGAGTGTTTCTGTGATGGAGGCTTGCATGACTGTTTCTTAATTGTAAATGTAGACAGAGAATCTTACGCACCTGTTTTGCGGCATTCAATGACGAAAACCCGCGCCAGAACAGGCATTTTCGGCGAAAAAGTGGATAATTTCTGAGTTGTGGCAATCGACGGGGGATGGGAACGGGAAGTGTCACTTTTTTGGCGGGAATCTCTGCAAAAGGGCCAAATTAAAGTGACCCTTTAGCGTTTCCTGCTGGTTTTTGCTGAAATAATAGCCCGCAGGAGACATTTTTAGCTGTTAGGGCAAATGTAACAAATTTGCGATGTTAATTGCCCTGATGCGGCTGCGGCATCTCTTTATCATCCTTGTATTTTGCGGTGGCGATCCACGCGGCGCAGAACAGTGTCAGACGGGCGAAGAAGTAAAAGAACGCCATTAATCCCAGCACCGAACCAAAGGCTGCGCCGGACGGTGAGGTGGCCAGCTTTGGCAGCGTCAGCGTCATCACAAACTTAATCACCTCAAAGCCAATCGCCGCCAGCAGCGTGCCGCGAAACAGCGCTTTTTTGCGCGGCTTGTGGCGCGGAAGAATCCAGAAAATCCACAGGAACAACAGATAGTTGGCAAAAATGGAGATCGACAGCGCAATAATGGTCATCGCCGGACGCAGCCACTCGATATCCTCTAATCCCAACGCGTTGACGATGGCATTCTGCGCGGCACCGGCAATGGAGGTCAGCGACAGCGTAATCACCAATGCCAGCATCAGGCCGAGCAACGACACCAAATCACGCGCATACTTCTTCCACAACTTCTCTTGATCGTCCGGCTTCCGCTCCCACACATCGCGCGACTGCGCGCGCACCGCCTCGCGCAAATTGCCCATCCAGTTGATGCCGGAGTAAAGCGCCAGCAGCAAACCGGTTAGCCCGACCGTCGCGCGCTGCTGAATCGCGGTGTTCACGGTGTTCTTTAGCGTAGTGGCCAGCGTAGGATCGCTGATGCTGTTAACGATTTTGTTGATCAACTCGGTGAGTAAATCCTGATTCGACGCCAGCACAAAACCGACTGCCGCAAAGGAGACCATCAAAATCGGTATCAGAGATAGGAAGGAGAAGTAAGTGATCGCCGCACCAAACTGACTGCCGAGGCGATCGTTAAACCGATCCAGCGCGCGTATAAAATGCGCCACCGCCGGAATGGCCTGGAACCAGGTCGCAAAGCGCGACACGTTCTGGATTGAGCCATCCACGGTTTTGTTACCGGTCTTGATATCAATAAGCGGCTTCTTTTCAGCCGTGGATTCTTGGTTAGGTTTGTCTGTCATAGACGATAATCATCCTGTTCACTGCGAAATTAAAATTATAGCCCTTTATGTCACATACTCCTGCAACACCTGACTCAGCCACTCCATAAACACCCGCACGCGGCGTGCTACGTTGCGGCGATGTGGGTAAAGCAACGAAATCGGCATCGGCTTGGCCGGGAAGTGATGCAGCACTTCCACTAACTGGCCTGATTCCAGCAGTGGCTGCACGCCAATCGCGGGCACCTGAATAATGCCTAAACCCGCGATGCAGGCGGCACGATAAGTTTCGGTGCTGTTCACCGTCACCACGCCGCCGGTCTGAACATAGTGGCACTGCTTACCATCAAAATATTCAAACCCCAAAGAGGGCTGCCCCAGCTGCTGGGTGTAATGCACCATCGCGTGCTGTGCCAGATCTTCGAGGCGCACCGGCATGCCGAAGCGGGAAAGGTAGTCGGGACTGGCGCAGTTAATCAAGGCATGTGATCCGATTTTTCGCGCAATCAGACCCGAATCTTTCAGCTCGCCCACGCGGATCACGCAGTCAAAACCTTCACGAATCACATCCACCTGGCGATCGCTGCTGCTAAGCTCAATTTCGATGCCGGGATAATGCTGCAGAAACTCAGGCAAACGCGGCAGGATAAATCCGGTGGCCATGGCCACCGACATATCGACGCGCAACTTGCCGCTCAGGGTGGCGGGGTCGTGTTGGAACAGGCTGTCCATATCGTCGAGCATCGACAACAGATCAAGACAACGATCGTAGTAGACCAGCCCATCCTGGGTGAGATGAACACGTCGGGTGGTGCGATGCAGCAGACGCGTGCCCATTTGATTTTCCAGCGCCTGAAGCTGGCGCGATACGCTGCCTTTCGGTAGTCCAAGACTTTCAGCTGCACGGGTAAAACTGCCCATTTCTGCCACCCGCACAAAAACCTGCATTGCGTGAATTTTATCCATGTTGTTCACCGATTGTTGTTGTTAGTGAAACAGTGCTGCGTATTCCTCTGCGTTTATAGATCAATTTATAACGAATATCCTTATCCCGTGTTCAATTTTCCACTTGGAGCGAAACATGAGTCATAAAATTGCATTGATTACCGGCGGCAACCGCGGTTTGGGCAAGAATGGTGCGCTGAAACTGGCGGCCAAAGGTGTCGATATTCTTTTCACCTATCGTGGTCACGCGGAAGAAGCGCAGGCCGTGGTGAAAGAGATTGAGGCGCTGGGCGCGCGTGCTGTGGCACTGCAGCTGGATGTTGGCGACAGCAGCACCTTTAACAGTTTCGTGGCACAGGTGAGAGAGGCACTGCAAAAAACCTGGCAGCGCGACAACTTTGATTATCTAGTGAACAACGCCGGTCACGGTCACTACAAGCTGTTTGCAGAAACCACGGAAGAAGAATTTGATGCGCTGATCAATGTGCATTTCAAAGGGCCTTACTTCCTGACGCAGAAGCTGCTGCCCTTGATCGTTGATGGTGGTCGCATCCTGAACATCTCCAGCGGATTAACGCGCATGACGTTGCCGGGCTCAGGCACCTATGCCTCGGTGAAAGGAGCGATGGAAGTGCTGACGCGCTATCAGGCCAAAGAGCTGGGCGAGCGCCGCATTCGCGTCAATATTCTGGCACCGGGTGCGATTGAAACTGACTTCGGCGGTGGACGCGTGCGTGACACCAAAGATCTTAACGATCACATTGCCTCGGTGACATCGCTGGGTCGTGTGGGTCAACCGGATGATATTGGTGACGCGATCAGCGCCATCCTGAGCGAAGAAATCGGCTGGATCACCGCGCAGCGCATCGAAGCGTCAGGCGGACAGTCGCTGTAATCATGCACGCAGAGTGACGCGGCATTCATGCACGATAAATCGCGGCGCTACGCACTCCTTAGGATGGCCGTAGCGGCGCAATTTATTGCGCGTGTTTGAGATCTCAATCGCCCTGCTACGCAATCATGCGGTTGGTCGTTAATTGCCCATGTTTGAGATCTCAATCGCGCCGCTACGTAGCGATGCAGAGGACCGTAGCGGCGCAATGTATTGCGCGTGTTTTTAGATCTCGATCGTCCCGTCAATCACGGTCACTGTCTGGCCGCCAATCCAGATGTTATCACCGCTAAAACTCACCCGAATTCGCCCTTCACGCTGGATAGCGCTGCCTTGACGCGCACGATAATCCTCGGTTATCCCCTGCGCCGCGAAATAGCGCGCCAGACAGGCGTTGGCGCTGCCTGTTACCGGATCTTCGGTCAGGCTGCCGTTCTCAACCAGCAGCGCGCGCACCTCATACTGCTCACCGCACTCCTCTGGCAGCGGGCCAAACAACGCAGTGCCATTAACGTCGGCATGTTTTTGCAAACGCAGCAGATCCGCTGCGCTGGCCTGCACATCCAACACCGCCTGCGCGCTGTTCATCGGGATCAGCAGCCAGCGAATCCCCATATCGACAATGGTCGGCGTCTGGTGGGTATCAAAGGCTTCGCTGTTCAGTGCGCTGCTCATCAACGCGTCATCAAATGGCGTCAGCGTGACGTCGGGTGCGGCGAAGGCCAGCGCGCCATCCTCGCTAATGCGCACATCCACCAGGCCAACGCCGCACTCCTGCACGATCTTACCCGGTGTTTTCACTGTCCATCCCGCTTCCAGCAAGGCGTGAGCCGTGCCCAGCGTCGGATGACCGGCAAAGGGCAATTCCCCTTCAGTGGTAAAAATGCGCACCCGATAATCGGCCGCAGCATCCTGTGGTGGCAGGACAAAGGTGGTTTCCGACAAATTGGTCCAGCGGGCGATAGCGGCCAGTTGGGCGTCACTTAATCCCTCTGCATCCATGATGACTGCCAGCGGATTACCTTTAAACGCTGATGAGGTAAACACATCCACCTGCTTAAACGCGACTTTCATTTTCACTCCTTGCTGGTTGAGGCACTCTGAAATCCTGATTTACATCCTGCAGATTGCTAATGTCAGTCAACAGGACTATGAATAGGTTAAGAATTCTGGAATCGGAGTCCGCTATGTTAAAAGTTCTTGGTCGTACTTCTTCAATCAACGTGCGCAAAGTTCTGTGGTTGTGTTCAGAACTGGATCTCGCGTATGAGCTCGAACCCTGGGGTGAAGACCCGCAATCGCTGCACTCGGCGGAATTCATGGCGCTCAACCCTAATGCCATGGTGCCGGTGATCATCGAAGATGACTTCGTGATGTGGGAATCCAACGCCATTCTGCGCTATCTCGCCAACAGCAATGGCGGCGACTGGCTCTATCCTGAAAACCCACGAGCGCGTGCACCGGTGGATCAGTGGATGGACTGGCAAGCCACCGAACTCAATACTTCCTGGCGCTATGCGTTTATGTCACTGGTGCGCAACTCGCCCGCCCATCAGGATCCGCGTTTGCTGGCCGCCGCGATTAAAGGCTGGACGCACACCATGAATATTCTTGACCAGCATCTGCAAAAAACCGGGCGCTACGTCGCAGGACGTAACTTCTCGCTGGCAGACATTCCGGTGGGGCTTGCGGTCAATCGCTGGTTTGAAACCCCACTGGAGCACCCTGAATTTCCAGCCGTGCAACTCTATTACGAGCGTCTGACCGAGCGTGAGGGTTACACCACCTGGGGCCGCAACGGCAAGCCTTGATCCTGTCCCGGTGCGAGGCCTGTGATTTCGCAGGCTAGCGCACCGGTGCGTTTTAGTGCCCACGTATAACGCTCATCAAACGGATAACAGCAGGAGAGGCGCAGTGCATGTTTATAACGGTCGCTCAGCGAGTAGAGCGCTCCCGGCGTCACGCAAATCTGCTCCTGCAATAACCGATGGAACATCTCCACGGTATCCACTTTTCCGGGCAACTCCACCCAAAAAACAAAACCTCCTTTGGGCAGGGTAGCGCGGGTCCCCTGCGGAAAATGGCGCGCCATGATGCCGCGCGCCGCATCGAGATTGGCGGCATAGCGACGGCGCAGCGATCGCAAATGATGGTCGTAGCCACCACTTGCCAGAAATTCGGCGAGGGTCTCACACAATAGGCGCGACTCAGACATGGAAGAGACGGCTTTCAAACGGGCGATGGCCTGATGGAAGCGGCCGGCAGCGGTCCAGCCCACGCGGAAATCCGGCGCCACCGTTTTGGTAAAGCTGGTGCAGTAAATCACCCAGCCCTCGCTATCAAAGGCTTTCACCGGCGGTGATAGAGGCCAGTCAAACTGCAACTCGTCATACAGCCCATCTTCCAGCATCGGAACGTGGTAAGTATTCACTAACTTTGCCAGCCGCTTCTTATTCTCCAGTGGCATCACATAGCCAAGAGGATTCTGCGCGCCAGGCATGGCGATCAGCGCCTGAATACGCTTCTCCTGCAGCAGCATCTCCAGCGCATCCAGCGACAGCCCTTGCTGTGGATCGGTGGGGATTTCCAGTGCTTTCAGGCCCAGTGACGCCAGCAGTGGGAACAGGAAGAAGTAAGTGGGGGATTCCAGCCCAATGCAATCGCCAGGTTTCGTGACCGCACGCAGCGCCAGTTGTAAGGCTTCCATGCAGCCGTGGGTGAGGGTGATCTCTTGCGCAGTCAGATTGATGCCGGTGTGCAGACTGCGGCGCGCTATCTCCTCCCGTAAGCGCTCACTACCAGGCGGAAGCGCATAGCGCCCGATGATGTCGGGATTGTGCCGTAAAATGCCTGAGGTGATTCGTCCTAAGCGTGCTGCCGGATAGAAGGTGCCATCCTGCGGACAGGCCAGAGAGATATTGGTGTAATCGGCATTATTCTGCGCGGCAAACACCTGCTCAATCAGTTCCAGCTTCTGCGTGCTGGGGTCGTTGATTTTCGCGGGCAGCGATTTGACCGGACGCGTCACGGCCGGCATCACGCCACGCACGTAATAGCCCGATTGCGGACGCGCTTCTATCAGGCCGCGATCTTCAAGGATTTGCCAGGCATTAAGCACAGTATTGACGCTAACCTGATGCGATTGTGCCACGCGGCGGATAGCGGGTAGCCGTTTGCCCGGCTTCAGCGTGCCTTGATGAATCGACTCGGCAAAGCTATCAGCCAGCTGCTGATACAGCGTTTGACCGGATGAAAGGGGAAGGGACACAAAAGCCTCCGCGTGCAATGGGTACAATCTAAAATTAAGAAAACTGTATCCATTACAATAGTCGTTTTGTGTCTCTGTTTCCATTGCCCGGCACGCATTAGCATGATGTTAACTTTGAACCATCAGGAAGCGCATCATGCTCGACCCTTCATTCTTCAGCTACGTCACGGTGATGTCGATCACCCCCGGACCGAACAACCTGCTGCTCGCTACATCGGGCGTCAATTTTGGTTTTAAACGCACGCTGCCCATGCTGTTTGGCATTCTGCTCGGCTGTGCGATACAGATGCTGCTGGCTAGCATGGCGTTGGATGTGTTGCTGCACTGGATGGCATCCATTCGTTTGCCATTAACGGTGGTGGGGTGCAGCTATTTGCTGTGGCTGTCATGGAAAATCTTTCGGGCCGCAGCACCAGAAGCGCGTGAACGTCCGCGCCCGATGACGCTGGTGGGCGGCATCTGTTTTCAGGCGGTGAATCCCAAGGCCTGGCTGATGGTGACTAACGTGGCGCTGATGTACGCCAACAGCAACGGCGTCATCACGGTATTGCTGGGGTTTGCCGCATTGAACTTACCTTGCATCCTGATCTGGGCCGCGATGGGGGATCGTCTGCGCAGTCATCTGCAGGTGGCGTGGAAACGTCAGGCGTTTAACAGTCTGATGGCGCTGTCGCTGGTGGCCACCACGGCCTGGATGCTGTACGACGCGGTACTGCTGAGCTGAAATGAAGTGCACCCATAAAAAAGGCCGCTTGCGCGGCCTTATCAGTATTCACAGCAATCAGGATTGCCTTGTTACTTCCCCACCACGTGCGCCGTCTCGCGGGCTTCGTCGTTGGCTGCGTCAGGCGTAACGATTGGTGCGTAATCGAGCTGCAGTACGCGGCTGGTTTCCGCCAGAATCTTCTCGGTCAGCGCTACGTCACCGTTCATTTTACGGCCCCAGGTTGGGATCACCGCGCGGATTTTGGTCTGCCACTCTGGTGAACGCATCTGCTCAGGGAAGGCTTTCGCCATCAGCTCCAGCATAATCGGCGCTGCCGTAGATGCCCCTGGCGAAGCGCCGAGCAGGGCTGAAATCGAACCATCTTCAGAGGTCACAACTTCCGTGCCTAAACGCAGTACGCCGCCCTCTTTCTCATCGTTTTTGATGATTTGTACACGCTGGCCGGCAGTGACCAAACGCCAGTCTTCCTGCTTAGCCTGCGGTACATAAGCACGCAGCGCTTCCATCCGATCGTCATCGCTTTGCAGCACCTGATCGACCAGATATTTCACCAGGTCGAAACTCTTCAGGCCGACCTGCATCATCGGCAACAGGTTGCTGCCATTCATCGCGCCGAACATATCGAGCAGCGAACCCTGTTTCAGGAATTTCGTTGAGAAGGTGGCGAAAGGCCCAAACAGCAACACCTGCTTACCATCCAGCACACGCGTATCCACGTGCGGTACCGACATCGGCGGTGCGCCAACGCTGGCTTTACCGTACACCTTCGCCATGTGTTGTTGCACCACTTCTGGATTCTCGGTCACGAGGAAGGAACCGCCCACCGGGAAACCGGCGTAGCCTTTCACTTCCGGGATGCCGGATTTTTGCAGCAGTGGCAGCGCGGCACCACCCGCACCGATAAACAGCTGGCGCGTGATCAGCTGGCGATTTTGACCGCTGGCCAGATTATGCAGCGTCACTTGCCAGCGGCCATCGCTCAGGCGCTTGATATCACGCACTTCCTGACGCAGACGCAGGCGGAAATTGGCTTTCTTCTGTAAAGAGGCAATCAGTTGACGCGTCACTTCACCGAAGTTGACGTCGGTGCCCATTTCGGTCCAGGTGGCAGCCACTTTCTGTTTGCTGTCACGGCCATTCATCACCAGCGGAATCCACTGGGTGATCTGGTCGCGATCTTCTGAATAGTTCATGCCACGGAACAGGGTACTTTTTTGCAGCGCCTGGAAACGTTTGCGCAGGAACTCAACGTTATCGTCGCCCCAGACGAAGCTCATGTGCGGCGTACTGTGGATAAAGCTTTTTGGATTACGCAGATTGCCTTTCTGAACGTGGTACGCCCAGAACTGGCGAGAAATCTGGAACGATTCGTTGATCGCCACCGCTTTTGCAATGTCGATGCTGCCATCCGCCTTCTGCGGCGTATAGTTCAGCTCGGCCAACGCAGCGTGACCGGTCCCGGCATTATTCCAGCCATTGGAAGATTCCACCGCGACATCGTCAAGGCGTTCCACCATCTCAATCGACCAGTCTGGCTCCAGATCCTGCAGCCACGCGCCTAAGGTGGCGCTCATTACGCCTGCGCCGATCAGCAGTACGTCGACATCCTTTCGTTCCTGAAGGTTTGCGCTATCCATACCAGCGGCGGCGAGCGCCAGGTTTACCGCAGTAGTACTCATGAGGCGACATCTCCTCTCTCTGTTGACCTGAAGTTCAACAGGTTCGCAGGCGAAACAGCCACGCTTCTTTCGAGCGCGTCGCGCTATTTCTCAAAGGTTAAGACTCAGGTTTAAGTCAGGGGACGATAACGGTTAACTGCACGTTATGCATATGCATTTGAATATAACATTCTCGTATCGGAATTAAACGTTTGTTTATTTTTTAAAGGCCGAAATGATTCAGCATAAGAATTAATCAGCTCGACCCCGCTGTCATAAGGGATTTTTATCCCTTAATCAGAGGGTTATGGTAATGCAGTTGTTGCGATATTGTGAGAGGAATGCGCAGGGTAATGTTCAGAGAGTGAGCGGCGTCACATATTAACTGTATGATTAATATCAATTTGTAGTGGATTGATTTTTTATGCGGTTTTTATGTTGCGTGATATTTCGCCAGATCGTGTAAAACTAATGTTACATTTTTGTGGATGTTAATTTTTCGCCGCGTCAGACAGTGGTCAGAGGAAAAAAGCATTACGCGGCGGTGGGGATCACTTCTTAGCGAGGCGACGCCATGCAAAGCGGATGACAAAAAATTCAATCGCGCCCAGCAGCAGGAACCACAGGCAAAACACGATAGTGTAGAGCTGATTCAGGTCCTGCAAATGCAGCATCTCCTGAATCCGTCTGGACAATTCCAGGCCGAATTTCGGCGCGGGCAGCAGTAGCGCGGAGAGAAAGCCCAGCAGCAGGATTCCGCCAGGGATAATCAGCGTTTCAAACGGGTTTTTCATCGCAGGTTTCCTATTAATTAGCGCGGGCATTAGCGCATAAAAGCGTGCTGGCGTGCAATCCCTGTGCCGGGTAACCCTAAGAAAATTCTTCTATTCCATCCACTTAGCGTCATAAATAGCGCAAGTTAAGAGTTATAGCCTTTGCTATACTTAAATCCATGATTTTACTGTCTTTTTTTTGGTGATTTTGCGTGCTAGACTGCGCGCACTTTTTCATTACTGAACAATAGATGCGGAAAATCGCTCGCTTGAAAGCATTTTTCGCGGCATTGATTGAAAACCCATGACATTTATCGCAACTCTGATTCTGGCCTTTGGTATGTCGATGGACGCCTTCGCCGCAGCACTGGGCAAAGGCGCGTCGCTGCATCGCCCGAACTTCAAAGAAGCGCTGCGCACCGGCCTGATCTTTGGTGTCATTGAAATGCTGACGCCGCTGATTGGCTGGGCGATCGGCCTGGCGGCCAGCCGCTACATCATGGCATGGGATCACTGGGTGGCGTTTGCCCTGTTAACCGTTCTTGGTGGCCGCATGATGATGGAAGGTTTCCGCCAGACGGCGGATGATCCGTGCGAAGCGCCGCAGCGTCATGGCTTTATGGTACTGGCGATGACCGCGGTAGCAACCAGCCTTGATGCGCTGGCGGTGGGCGTCGGCCTGGCATTCCTGCAGGTGAATATTGTGCTCACTGCACTGACAATTGGCGCCGCCACGACGATTATGGCCACCACGGGCGTGATGGTCGGACGCTTTATCGGTCCGGTCATGGGTAAATGGGCTGAAGTGTTAGGGGGTGTCGTATTAATCAGCATCGGCTGCACTATTCTCAGCGAGCACCTTGGCCTGTTCAGCTAATTCAGGCATCTGCCAAACCCCTCATTTTGTGATCTGGCTCAAAAATAATTGCGTGAAAAACGCGCGTTAGTTATACTTTTCGCGTATTTCTTCAACAATTTTTGAGCCAGGTGTCCAATGAAACGTTTTTTCCGCTACGTGTTTCGTGCATATGTTGAGACTTTCAAGCACGTCCCGCCAGGCGCACTGCATTAATCGCACTTTATACCCTCGATAATCGCGGTCAGGGATCGACCTGTGGTTATCAATGATTTTCTTATCTCCCCCGCTCAATAACGCCGCGAATTTTCTCTCTATCAAAGGCTTAGTATCGTTAACCATCAGTTTTCGATCTGGCTATAGCCTGATGTTATACCCCGCTACCAAACAAGCATTCGTCACCTCTTAACCCGCATGGAATAGTCGATTCAGACCCTCTAACCCGTCTGAAACGAGAAACATCATGCTGATCCCACAACCCTATTTATTGTTCCTTGGCGATGTCACCGATCCACTGGCCGCTAAAACGGCGCGCGGCATTCACGTCTGGCGCCCTGAGCAGTGCGTCGGTGAAATTAAACTGCCGGGCTGTACTGTCAGCTTAGGTCTGGACGTGCTCGATATCGCCACGGCAAAAGAACGTGGCGCGAAAACGCTGGTATTGGGCACCGCCAATGCGGGGGGCTATCTGCCCGAGCACTGGCTCGACACGGTTAAAGGCGCCATCAAAGCCGGTATGAACGTGGCGAGCGGTTTGCACCATCGTCTGGTGGATGAGCCAGAACTGGTCGCGTTAGCCCAGGAATTTGGCGTTGAGCTGTTTGACCTGCGTCATATGCGTCCAAAACTGAATGTCGGCAGCGGCAAAAAGCGGACAGGTAAGCGTGTACTTACTGTCGGTACGGACTGCTCAGTTGGCAAGATGTACACCTCGCTGGCGCTGGAAGCGGCAATGCGTGAACGCGGTATGAAGGCGGACTTCCGCGCGACCGGGCAAACCGGCATTCTGGTTGCTGGTGAAGGCATTGCGATTGATGCGGTGATTGCCGACTTCATCGCCGGTGCAGTGGAAGCCCTGTCACCCGCCAATGATGCCGACCACTGGGATATCGTTGAAGGTCAGGGCTCGCTGTTCCATCCTTCTTATGCGGGCGTCAGCATGGGCCTGATTCACGGTGCACAGCCGCACTGGCTGGTGATGTGCCACGAAATGGGCCGTCCGCACATGCGTCATTTACCGCATCAGCCGATGGTGAGTTTGAAAGATTGCGTGGAGGCCAACCTGCGCGCAGCCGATGTAACCAGCGACAATGTTCAGCTGGCCGGTTTTGCTATCAACACCTCCAACTACAGCGAAGAAGAGGCCCGCGCCTATTGTGCGGAAGTCAGCGCTGAATTCGGCGTGCCTGCTACCGATCCGGTGCGTTTTGGTATCGCAGATATCGCCGCCCTGCTGCAGGAGCGTGGCTAAGATGCGGCGCATGCAGATTGAAGTGCTGGAGCTGCCGCTGGCGCGTCCCTTCGCTATTTCGCGTGGCACGCGTACCGCCGTTACTGTCATTCGCGTCACGCTGGAGCAAAACGGCTTTATTGGACGTGGCGAGTGCACGCCGACGCCGCGCTACGATGAAACACCAGACAGCGTTGAGGCGCAGCTGGAAGCGATGCGTGAAGATGTTGAAGCGGGCTTAAGCCGAATCGATCTGCAAAGCCGTTTATCTGCCGGTTCAGCGCGTAATGCGCTGGACTGTGCGCTGTGGCGTCTGGATGCCGCGCTGGCGAAGCAGACGCTGTGGCAGCAGTGCGAACGCGCTGCACCGCCTTCGGTGATCACGGCGGAGACTTTAAGCCTCGACTCCATCGAAAACATGGCGGCCGCAGCGGCTGATGCCGTGTCGCGTGGCGCCATCCTGATGAAAATCAAACTGAATCGTGACGAAATATTAGAGAAGGTGGCAGCCATCAGAGAGGCTGCGCCGCGTGCCACCTTGATCATCGATGCCAATGAAGCCTGGTCGGGCGTCGATCTGCACAGTCTGCTCACTGCGCTACAGGCTTACAACATCGCTATGGTTGAACAACCGCTGCCTGCCGGACAAGACCAGGATCTGCAACGATTTAACCACCCGATTCCGGTGTGTGCTGATGAGAGCTGCCATACGCGTGAAGACATCGCCGAGCTGCGTAATCGCTACGAGATGATCAACATCAAGCTGGATAAGTGCGGCGGCCTGACCGAAGCCTTAGCGATGGTCGAAGAAGCGCAAAAGCGGGATATGCGTCTGATGGTTGGCTGCATGCTGGGCTCCTCACTCGCAATGGAAGCTGCGCTGCCGGTGGCGATGGCTGCAGAACACGTTGATCTGGATGGCCCCATCTGGCTGGCCGCCGATAGCTCACCCTTCCTTTCCTACGCTCAGGGCCGAATCTGGCTGTAACCGCAAGAGGCAACGATGACGGACACTTTACTTACCCCCAACGCCGCCAGCGTTGCTGGTCCCGCGCCGGTACTCGCGATACAGGATCTCAGCGTCTCGTTTCGCGGCCGCAGCGGCGAAAATCAGGCACTGAAAGGCATCACTTTTGCCATTTATCCCGGTGAAATTGTCGCCGTAGTGGGTGAAAGCGGCTCAGGAAAATCCGTCACTTCGCTGGCGGTAATGGGCCTGCTGGCCGCTTCAGGCCGTATCGATCGCGGCAGTATGCAGTTCCGCGACCGTCGCGGCACAACCCACGCACTGGAAAAGTTGGACGACACTCACCGCCGCACTTTACGTGGTCGTGAGATGGCGATGATTTTTCAGGAGCCGATGACCTCACTCAATCCGGTGCTGCGAGTGGGCGATCAGTTGACGGAAGCGCTGCGTGATCATCAGATGTGCGATAAAGCCGCAGCGGATGCGCGTGCGCGGGCACTGCTGCGCCAGGTTCGCATTGCCGATGTTGATCGCGTCATGAAAAGCTACCCGCACTCGCTGTCGGGCGGCATGCGTCAGCGCGTGATGATTGCGCAGGCGCTGGCGTGCGATCCACAGCTGCTGATTGCCGATGAACCGACCACCGCGCTGGACGTCACCGTGCAGGCGCGCATCCTGCACATCCTGCGCGACCTGCAACGCGAGAAGCAGATGGCAGTGCTGTTTATCACTCACGACATGGGCGTGGTGGCGGAAATCGCCGACCGCGTGGTGGTGATGTTACGCGGTGAAGTGGTGGAACAGGGCACGGTCGCCGACATCTTCAATGCGCCGCAGCATCCTTACACCAAAGCGCTCCTCGCCGCCGTACCTAAACTGGGCGACATGCGCGAACAGCGCTGGCCGCAGCGCTTCCCACTGTTGGGCGCCACTCAGCCCGCCGATAGCGGTGAACAGCGCACCGCTCGTTATGACGAAACCCCGCTGCTGGATGTGCGCGGTTTAAAAGTTTACTACCCGATTCGCAGCGGCATCTTTTCTGCCTTGACTCATCAGGTGCACGCGGTGGAACAGATTGATTTCAGCCTGTGGCCGGGCGAAACCCTGGCGATTGTCGGTGAGAGCGGGTGTGGCAAATCCACCACCGGCCGCGCGCTGATGCGCCTGATTAAAAGTCAGGCCGACAGCATTCATTTCCAGGGCAGTGAAATCGCCAACCTGAAAGAGGCGGAGTTTCAGCCGCTGCGCCGCGAAATCCAGATGGTATTTCAGGATCCCTACGCCTCTTTAAACCCGCGTCTGACCGTGGGCTTTACCATTGCCGAGCCGTTGCTGCTGCACGGCCTGGTGAAATCGCTGGAAGAAGCCACGCCACAGGTCGATGCCCTGCTGAAAAGCGTTGGTCTATTGCCCGAACATGCCACGCGTTATCCCCATGAGTTTTCCGGCGGCCAGCGTCAGCGTATCGCGATTGCCCGTGCCATGGCGTTAAAACCCAAAGTTATCATCGCCGATGAGGCCGTTTCGGCACTGGATGTCTCCATTCAGGCGCAGGTGGTCAATCTGATGATGGACCTGCAAAAGGAGACTGGCGTCGCGTGGATTTTCATCTCGCACGACATGGCGGTGGTGGAGCGTATCGCTAACCGCGTGGCGGTGATGTATCTCGGCCAGATTGTCGAGCTTGGCCCGCGTCAGTCGGTGTTCAACCAGCCGCAACATCCGTATACCCAACGTCTGCTGGCCTCGGTGCCGGTGGCCGATCCACAGAACCGTCAGACCCGTACTTTCGAAGATAGCGAAATTCCTTCGCCGCTGCGCAAGTTGGGCGAAACGGTCACCAAACCCCGTTATCGCCAGGTTGCACCGCAACACTGGGTCGCTGACGACATTGCATCGCGCTAACGCTCAATACCAGGAGATTTCATGAAAACCCTTTTTCGCCGTTCGTCACTGGCTTTTGGCTTGACCCTAGCGCTGGCTGCCGCCGCGCAGGCGCAGGATCTGCGTATTTCGATGTATGCCGATATCACCGGTCTTGACCCACACGATACTTCGGACAACGTCAGCTATTCGGTACAGAGCGGCATCTTTGAACGCCTGTTCCAGTTCGATGCGCAGATGAAGCTGCAACCCTGGCTGGCGACCGGTTATACCCATAATGACAACGCCACCGAATTTACCCTGACGCTGCGTAAAGGCGTCACTTTCCAGGACGGCACGCCGTTTGATGCTGAAGCGGTCAAGGCCAACCTCGATCGCCTCGCCGATCAGACCAAAGGCCTGAAGCGCAATAGCCTGTATAAGATGATTGCCAAGGTCACGGTGCTGGCGCCGGACCAGGTGAAAATCGACCTCAATCAATCCTTTGGTGCCTTCATCAATACCCTGGCGCACCCATCAGCGGTGATGTGGAGCCCGGCGATCCTCAAACAATACCCAGAAGAAGCACAGTTGCGCCTGCATCCGGTCGGCACCGGTCCGTTCAAGTTTGTCGACTGGCAGCCGGGCAAGGCCGTTTCGCTGGTGAAGTATGATGGCTACTGGCAAAAAGGCTGGCCGAAGGTGGATAAAGTGACCTTCTCGCCCAGCCCGGAAGATGCCACCCGTGTTGCCGCACTGAAATCAGGACAGGTGGATGCGATCTGGCCGCTGCCATCGGATCTTATCGCCACCGTGCAGAGCGACAGTAAATTAGCGATCCAGCGCGATCCGAGCATCTATCTCTACTACATGGCGATCAACACCCAGCACAAGCCATTGGCAGACGTGCGCGTGCGTCAGGCGATCAACTACGCCATCGACCGTAATCTGTGGTTGAAAGTGGCGTTTGCCGGTATGGGCAAACCCGCTTCTTCCGCGATGCCGGAAGGGGTGCAGTTCTATCAGAAGCAGAGCGAGCCGAATTATCACTACGCTCCGGATGAAGCCAAAGCCTTGCTGAAAGCGGCCGGATACCCGAACGGTCTGGATTTGAAACTGTGGACCACTAACACCACCGCCAGCGTGCGTGCGGCGCAGGTGCTTAAAGCCCAGCTGGCGACCGTCGGCATTCGTGCCACAGTGACACCAATGGATTCCGGTACACGTAACGCCAAGCTGTGGGGCGTAAAAGATCCAAAACAGGCAGAGTTTGACCTCTATTACGGCGGTTGGTCGACCTCAACCGGTGATGCGGATTGGGCATTGCGCCCGCTGTATGCCACTGAATCCTGGGTACCAACGTCCTATAACGTCTCGTACTTCAGCAATCCGGATGTCGATAAAGCCATCGCCGGTGGGTTAGCCACTGCCGATCCCGCCAGGCGTGGTGAAGCTTATGCCGAAGCTCAAAAACTGCTGTGGAAAGAGGCGCCAGTTGCCTTCCTCGGCACGCCAGACAACCTGGTGGGCAAGCGCAGCAACCTGACAGGCGTGTCCATGCTGGCAGATGGCAACTTCCTTTATACCCAGGCGGCCTTTAAGTAAGAACTTGTCGTGATGGGTCGTCGCAAAGGGCGACCCTACGGCTCATCAGCACATTTTACGTAGGGTGCGCATTTATACGTACCTGGTCGCCATCCAAAAGGAACTGCATGTTCGCATACATTATTCGCCGACTGCTGGAGATGATCCCGGTCTTGCTGGTGGTCTCGCTGTTGGTGTTCGGCTTTATCAAGCTGCTACCGGGCGATCCCGCACGTATTTACGCCGGGCCAGACGCACCGATTGAAGCGGTTGAAGCCGCGCGCCAGCATCTTGGACTCAACGATCCGCTGCCGCAGCAGTACGTTAACTGGATCGGCGGGCTGCTGCGTGGCGATCTTGGCGTCACTTACCGCACGCAACAGCCGGTGCTGCAAGTGATCAAGCAAGGCTTTATGCCAACCCTATGGCTGGCGCTGGCGGGCTTCGCCTGGTCGGTGATCCTCGGCCTGTTTCTCGGTGTGCTGGCCGCACTGAAGCGTGGTAAATGGCAGGACTGGACATTGATGAGCGTCGCCGTCGGCGGCATCTCGATGCCCACTTTTTGGTTGGGCCTGTTGCTGATCCAGTTCGTTGCCATGCCCTTTGGCCTGTTCTCGGTGAGCGGGTTCAACAAGGCCAGCGACATCATCCTGCCTGCTATCACTTTGGGTTCCTCGGTGGCCGCCGTGATGGCGCGCTTCACCCGTTCCGCCTTCCTCGAAGTGGCGCAGGAAGATTATGTGCGCACCGCCAAAGCCAAAGGGCTGCGCAATCGGCTGGTGACGTGGAAGCACGTGATGCGAAATGCCCTGATCCCAGTGATCACCATGCTCGGCTTGCAGTTCGGTTTTCTGCTCGGCGGATCGATCGTCGTAGAGAGCGTTTTCAACTGGCCCGGTTTGGGCTGGCTGTTGATCGAGTCGATCAAAGCACAAGATCAGCCGGTGATTCAGGCGCTGGTGATGCTGTTCGTGTTTGAATTTATTGTGATTAACTTGCTGGTGGACCTGCTCTACGCCGTGGTCAATCCAGCCATTCGCCTGCGACAGGAGTCGTGATGAGTACAGAATCTCTCTCTGCCGCAACGTCACAGACCATCCGCTCACCGTGGCGCGATTTCCTGCACGCCTTTGTGCGTAATCCGCTGGCGATGGTCTCCGGTGGTTTTGTATTGCTGCTGGTTATTGTGGCGATCTTCGCGCCCTGGCTGGCGCCGTGGGATCCGATGGCACCGGACTGGATGGCCTTATCATCACCCCCTTCAGCGGCACACTGGATGGGCACCGATGATCTGGGACGCGACCTGCTGAGCCGCATCATCTACGGTGCGCGCATTTCACTCTATGTTGGCGTGCTGTCGGTAACGCTGGGCATGGTGGTGGGCGTACTCCTCGGTTTGCTGGCGGGCTATTACGGTCGCTGGATCGATATGCTCATCATGCGCGGTTCCGACGTGCTGTTTGCTTTCCCCGGCATGCTGTTGGCGATTGCGGTGGTGGCGATTCTCGGTCCGGGACTGAATAACGTGATTATCGCCGTGGCGGTGTTCAGCGTGCCGGTATTTGCCCGCATCGTGCGCGCCTCAACGTTATCGCTCAAACAGGCTGCGTATGTCGAAGCGGTGCGCTGCGCCGGGGCACCCGATCGTGTGATCCTGCTGCGCCACATTCTGCCCGGCACGCTCTCCAATGTGATTGTCTATTTCACCATGCGTATCGGCACCAGTATTCTAACGGCAGCGGGGCTCAGTTTTATCGGCTTAGGCCCGGAACCGGATGTGCCGGAGTGGGGTAATATCCTGGCGATGAGCCGCAGCATGATGATGGGCGGTTTATGGCACGTCAGCGTGTTCCCCGGCCTGGCGATTTTCATTACTGTGCTGGCGTTTAACCTGCTGGGTGATGCGCTGCGCGATACGCTCGATCCCAAACTAAAGAGTTAAACATGGATTTCCAACAATTGCAGCGCGATGGGCTGCTGCAACGCTGGCGCACTGAACGCCAGCTTGGGCAACCGCGCAGTGCTTGCGGCGCCACCAATCGCATTAGCGATGTGCCCGGCGTGCGCGTCGGCCATCACACGCTGGCAGACGGTGAGAGACAAACCGGTGTGACGGCGATTGTGCCGCCGGGCGATAATCTGTTTCTCAAGCCGTTACCCTGCGGCGCGGCGGTCTTTAATGGCTTTGCCAAGCCGGTCGGGTTGGTGCAAGTGGAAGAGTTAGGCGTGCTGCAAACGCCGATCTTGCTCAGTAACACGCTGGCAGTCGGCACGCTGTTTACCACGCTGGTACGCGATGCCATCAGCCGCAACCCGGAGCTGGGTCGCAGTTTGCCGACCGTCAATCCGCTGGCGCTGGAATGCAACGATGGCTGGCTGAACGACATTCAGGCGTTGTCGGTGACTGAAGCGATGGCGCAGGATGCATTGAACTCGGCGCAGGCCGATTTCGCCCGTGGCAGCGTAGGTGCCGGACGTGGCATGAGCTGTTTCAGTTTGAAAGGTGGCATTGGCAGCGCATCGCGCTTAATTCCTTCACTGAATGCCACTTTGGGCGTGCTGGTGCTGGCTAACTTTGGGGCACTCAATGCATTCACGCTGGATGGTGTGCGCATGGGTGACATGATTGGGCCGCTGCTGCCAGAACTGGCGCCGCAGCGTGATGCCGGGTCCATCATCATTATCATGGCCACCGATGCGCCGCTGGATGCCCGCCAGCTCAAGCGTATCGCCAAACGCGCCGGTGCCGGATTAGGCCGTTTAGGCAGCTATTGGGGACATGGTTCAGGCGATATTGCCGTGGCCTTCTCCACGCAAACACAGCCAATTCCGCCGGAGGATGCGGCGCTGGAACCGCTGCTCGCCGCCGCTGCCGATGCCACTGAACACGCAGTGCTGGATGCGTTGTTAAGCGCCGAAGCGGTGGGCGGTTTTCGCGGCCATCATCGTCCGTCACTGACGCAGGTGCTGGATGAATTGGCTAAATCTTAGGGTTGCGATTGGCTGTACTGCTAATGACAGGATCGCCATTCATAGCGTAATGCGTGTCACTTCAGTGCGTTTCGGTCGCCATTAATGGCGCCTTTTACAGCAGCGCTTGCGGTCAGCCTGAATGCTGCACTTGACCCACAATTACCCGTAGGGTCGCCATTTATGGCGACCCCGTCTCAACCCGCACGGAATTGAACTGACTCATGAAAATTTTCATCTCTGCTGACATTGAAGGTATCGCGGGCGTGATGCGTCCAGAACAGTGCTCGCCGGGCCAGGCGGAATACCAGCTGGCACGCGGGTTGATGGAACAGGAAGTGAACGCCGCCATCGACGGTGCATTTACCGGCGGCGCTACCGAAGTGGTGGTGGCAGACAGCCATGCGCAAATGACCAACCTGCGCGCAGAAAACATCGATCCGCGTGCGCGGATGGTGCAAGGCAAGCCGCGCGGTTTGTCGATGGTGGAAGGCATTGAGCAGCAGCCGTTTGATGGCCTGTTCTTTATCGGCTATCACAGCGCGGCGGGTGAACCGGGCGTGCTGGCGCACACCATTAACGGCCGTGCGTTCTGGCGCATTCATATCAATGGCAAAGTGATGGGCGAAAGCGATATCTACGCTGCCGCCGCCGCCGAACAGGGTACGCCGCTCTGGCTCGTCAGCGGTGACGACCAGCTACAAGGCTGGATCGCCGAACACTATCCGTCGGTGGATTACGTCTGCGTGAAACGCGCGATTTCCCATACCTGCGCCGAGTCCATCAGTCCGCAAGCGGCACAAAACGCCATTCGTGCTGCCGCCACCGCAGCGGTACAGCGTGCGCGCCAGGTCAGCACCACACGTTTGACCGCGCCGTATGAGATGCAGTTGCAGGTCAGTAAACCGGTGCTCGCGGATTTGTTCAGTCTGATTCCCGGCGTGAAGCTTATTGATGCCGTAACCGTGGGCTATCGTGCCGATCAAATGGGCACCTTGATCAGCCTGCTGAGTGCGTTCTCCTATCTGGCCAGCACCCAGTCATAATGCAGCCAGCATCGAAGGCCACTGAATGTGTAGCGGCGCAATATATTGCGCATCTGCCCAGCATCGAAGGCCGCTGGATGTGTAGTGACGCAATTTATTGCGCACCTTGCATCAACAATGCCGCTCCAGGAGAGTGCGATAAACCACGCCGCAGCGGTGTAGAGCAAGGCGTGGTGCAGGCATATTCCTGGCAGGTCGTACCGCATTTCCTGCTGGCTTTTGGTAACCTGCGCGCAATTTATATATAACAACGAGGCAGTCATGCAGCTCTGCAGTTTTTATCTTATTGACCAGGAAAGAAAAAGTTACGGAATCGTGCGGGAAGAGGGCATTGTTGACGTCGGTTCGCGCCTCGGCGCGGAGTGCCCGGACCTGAAATCTTTGTTACAACGCGGCGCGGTCAGCGACCTGGAAGCCTTTCGCTCACTGCCTGCGGATCACCCATACAGCGCGATTCGCTTTCTTCCGGTAGTGGAAAATCCTGGCAAAGTGTTCTGTGTCGGCATGAACTACGCGGACAAGCGTAAAGAGTTTGCCGAGACTATAGAAGCGCCAACGCTGTTTGTGCGTTTTGCCGATTCACTGGCAGGCCACGAGCAGCCGCTGTTAAAACCGGCCACCACACAGGAGTTCGATTACGAAGGCGAACTGGCAGTGATCATCGGCAAAGATGCCTATCAGGTTAAAGCGGCCGATGCGCTGCAACACGTTGCGGGTTACAGCTGCTTTATGGATGCCACGGTGCGTGACATGCAGTTCACCTGGTTTACCGCCGGTAAAAACTGGCAGCAGACCGGTGGCTTTGGCCCGTGGATGACCACGGCGGATGAAATTCCCGATCCGCAGCAATTGGCGATCAAAACCTGGTTGAATGAGCGTGAAGTGCAGAACGACACCACCGCCAGCATGGTGCATCCGGTGGCGAAAATCATCGAATACATTTCGGCGTTCAGCCCGCTGTCAGCAGGTGATGTGATCATCACCGGTTCACCGGGCGGCGTCGGTAAGAAACGCACGCCACCGCTGTTTATGTTCCCCGGTGATGTGATTGAAGTCGAGATCGAGAAGATTGGTCGTTTGCGCCACCACGTTGTTTGATCATTGGCGCTTAAATGAACCCATTGCCATTTAGGTGAAATAATAGTTCATTCTGTGGCAGGTGATAACGCCGTCTGGTGCCGCTCAGGGGCTGGCGGGCGGTCCGGCAGCAGCAGAGGTGCGCTGGACCGCACTCCAGCATGTCCACTCAAAGGAAAAAAGCGGGCATTATTAAAATGGCCGCTTTTGCGAATGTGATTTTCATTGACCAACGCCATGTAGCAATGGCGTCCGCTTAGCGCGTAAATCTCACCACGCGGCTGCGATTGAGCAGCAGCCGCAGCGAGTCACCTTCGCGCGCTATCACAAAGCGTTTTTCCCAAGGCCCATCCTGTGCAGTGGCGAGCACGCGATCGCCGCCCAGCGATTGCAACGTGGCATGAATGGCCGCTGGGCCAATGCCCATGATCAGCCGATCACCCTCAATCACCATTTCACTGCGCCAGGCATGCGCGAACCAACGGCCCTGAAGCTGTTCAAGGCTGGCACTGTCTGCTTGTACCGGCACAAAACGACGCGGCGCATGACCGATTTCACCGACAATGGCATCACCTTCATGACGCAGTTTTATCGGGAAGGTGCTGGAGAGCGACACCGCATCACCGTGCGGGTCGGCGCGCCATAGCGTTTCGCCAGCACCCAGCCAGGTCGCCGTGACACCTTTGATCTCCAGCCAGTCGGCGGCGTTTTCCGCCACGTATAAGCCCGGCGTCAGATCATGACCTTTCTCCGGCAGCGTGCGATTCAGCAGTGCCGCCATGACACGCAGTGCACTTTCTGACGTCGTCACATCTTCGCGGTTGGCGACAATCGCCACGCCCAGCTTCAACTCCGGATGCAACAGGAAGTAGCTCTTGTAACCCGCATGTGAACCGCCATGACCAAACAGCGTTTGGCTGCCCAGTGTGGAGCTGGTGATGCCTAGCCCGTAGCCGCTGATGCGGCCATCATTGAGGCTGCGCGGTGCGGTCAAACGTTGCAATACCCCTGCGCCGGGACCACTGTCCGCTAACAGGCTTTGCAGCCAGCGCGTCAGATGATTAACGCTGCCGGTGACACTGCCCGAGGCGGAAAGGTGTAATCCGGCGCTGGAGAGCTGCCACTGTTGGCCATTTTGCCAGTAACCCGGCACCAGTCCCGGCACGATGTCGAACCAGGTTTCCGGCGCGATCAAACTGATATCCAGCGGCTCGCAGATATATTGCTGCAGCAGATCGTTGAACAGTACACCTTTGGCTTTCAGCGCCTCTTCCACCAGGCGGTAACCGGTGTTGGTGTAAGAGATCTCGCTGCCCGGTGGATAGCTGAGGTCTCCTTCCTGTGCGACAAAATCCAGCAGATCGGCAGCGCTGGTGGCGTTGTACACCGACAATCCCAGCAGCGACAGGGTCTCGCGCACATCAGGTAGGCCACTGCTCATATCCAGCGCCTGGCCGACGGTGATCTGGCCGTTGGCGCCCGTAAGCTGCGGTAGATGCTGCACCAGCTTATCGTCGAGTTGCAGATAGCGGCGGCCCGGCCCGGTGACCAGCGCGGCAAACAGATGCTTGGTTATCGAGGCAAAACGCACCACGCTGTCGGCGCTGAAGGGGGTTTGCTGCGCCAGATCGGCCAGACCGGCGCAGTGTGTCGAGTGAATCTGATGGGCATCAAACAGGACTATCGCACCACCCGGTGCGCCGGGCTGCTGCCAGCCTTGTGTTATCTGCTGTGCCACCTCGGCGGCCTGTTGCCAGTTCGCGGTCATACTGGTTCCTCCCGCGTCACGCTGAGATCGAAAAGTGGTGCGATATCAGCGGCCTGTTGCCAGTTTGCGGTCATACTGGTTCCTCCAGCGTCATGCTGAGATCGAAAAGTGGTGCGATATCAGCGGCCTGTTGCCAGTTCGCGGTCATGCTGGTTCCTCCAGCGTCATGCTGAGATCAAACAGTTGAGCGGTATGCGGATGCTGGATGCGCCGCGCGCGCAAATCCTCCGCGCTCAACTGCTCCACCATCTCACCGTGCTGCATCACCCCAATGCGCTGGCACAGATGGGTCACCACCGCGAGGTTATGCGTCACCATAATGTAGGTGAGTTTGCGTTCGCTGCGTAGATCGCTGAGTAAATTCAGGATTTCGGCCTGCACTGACACATCCAGCGCCGACGTGGGCTCATCCAGCAGCAGCACTTCCGGTTCGGCAATCAATGCGCGGGCAATCGCCACGCGCTGACGCTGACCACCCGAAAGCTGGTGCGGATAACGAAAACGTACCGCTGCGGGTAAGCCAACTTCACTCAGCGCCTGGCTGATACGCTGTTCGGCGCGATCAAGCTGATGCACCAGCAACGGCTCATGCAAAATGCGGTCGATAGTTTGACGCGGGTGCAGCGAGCCAAAGGGGTCTTGAAACACCATCTGTACCTGGCGATAAAAAGCACGGCTGCGTTTGGCGCCCAGCTCCATGCCACCAAATTTCATGCTGCCTTGCCAGTCGGCATTGAGCCCGGCGAGAGCGCGCAGAATAGTGGATTTGCCCGAACCACTCTCGCCGACCATGCCAAAGCTTTCGCCGTTGGCGACGGCGAAGCTCACACCTTTCACTACCTGATGCGCACCAAAGGCGATGCGCAGGTTATCGATTTCAATCATGAAGCTGCCTGTAAATTCTGTGCGTTCGTTGAACGGTACGCATCCCTACGCATCCTGCGGGCGTAAAGCGGGCATGGGGGTAAAACCGCGTTGATGGGCAAGGCGTTATTCCCGCCACGCCGCATCGCGCTGCAATACCGGTAAACGCTCGCGCGGATGTTTTAACGAAGGCAAACAGGCCAGCAATCCACGGGTGTATGGATGTTGCGCCTGCTGCAATTGTCCTGCCTCCAGCAGTTCGACAATGCGTCCGGCGTACATCACCGCTACGCGATCGCAAAAGTGCGAAACCAGCGGCAGATCGTGACTGATCAGGATCAACCCCATGCCGCGTGCTGAAACCAGATCGTCAATCAGCTTGAGGATCTCTGCCTGTACCGTGGCATCCAGCGCGCTGGTAGGCTCATCGGCGATCAGCAGTTCTGGATCCGGTGCCAGCATCATGGCAATCATCACGCGCTGGCCCATCCCGCCGGAAACTTCATGCGGATAGCGCTTCGCCACCGCGGCGGCATCACGAATTTTCACCTGCTCCAGCAGATCAATCGCCGCCAGCATCGCTGCTTTGCGGCTGCCCCCTTTGTGCTCGCGCCAGGCTTCCGCAATCTGCTGCCCAATGGTCATCACCGGATTGAGCGAATATTTCGGGTCCTGCAGGATGAATCCCACCCGTTTACCGCGAATCTGGCGCAGTACCTTCTCGCTGGCGCCGCGCAGATCGATACCGTCAAAACGCAACACGTCGGCGGTGACTTCCGCATTACCCGGCAGCAACTGCATCAGACAGCGTGCGGTCAGGGATTTGCCAGAACCACTCTCACCCACGATGGCGAACTTCTCGCGGCCCACGCTAAAACTCACGCCGCGTACCGCTTCAAAGGTTTCTGTGCGACTGCGAAAAGCAATGCGCAGGTTTTCAATTTCCACCAGCAATTAGCGCTCCTTAGGGTCCAGCACGTCGCGCAGACCGTCGCCGAGAAAGTTAAACGCCAGTGAGGTCACGAAGATGGCGATGCATGGCATCAGCGGCACCCACCATTCGCTAAACAGGAAGCGGCGCGCGGTGGCAATCATGGTGCCCCATTCAGGTGACGGCGGTTGCGCGCCCATACCCAGAAAACCGAGGCTGGCGGCGGTGATGATGATGGAACTCATATCGAGCGTGACACGCACAATCAGGCTCGGCACGCACAGCGGCATGATGTGGCGCAGGATAATGCGCAACGGCGAGGCACCGGTGAGTCGGCTGGCGGCGATAAAATCGCTGTGGCGGAACTGCATGGTTTCGGCACGTGCCAGACGCGCATACGGCGGCCAGGCGGTTAAGGCAATCGCCAGAATCGCGCTCTCCACGCCGGGTTTTAGCGCGGCCACAAACGCCAGCGCCAGAATCAAACGCGGAAAAGCGAGAAAGATGTCGGTAATACGCATCAGCGTCTTATCCACAATCCCACCCGCGTAGCCTGCGATACAGCCGATCAGCAGGCCGAGCGGGGCGGTGAGCAGCACCACGGCGATCACCATACCGAGCGTGGTACGTCCGCCATAGATAATGCGCGTCCAGACATCGCGGCCGAGTTCATCCGTGCCGAGCCAGTGCGCCACGGAAGGCAGCGCCAGGCGGTTTTCCAGATGTTGTGTGCCGGGGGCAAAGGGCGTCAGCCACGGGGCGAACAGTGCCAGCAATAGCATAACGGCAATGACCGCCAATCCGGCCATTGCTAGCGGGTTGCTGCGCAGGCTGAGCCACAAGCGATAGCGTCGGCCCCACACCGCCTGACGGCGATTGGCTGGCGTATCGTCCAGCAGCCAGTCACGAGAGAAGAAGATCATTTTACGCGTGGGTCCCAAAGTCGATAGAGAAGGTCAGCCAGCAGATTCAGCAACACATACACAGTGCCGACCAGCAGCGTGGCACCGACCACCGGATTCATGTCGGCGTTCATCAGCGAGGTGGTGAGATACTGTCCGAGGCCGGGCCAGGAGAAGACGTTTTCGGTGACGACCGCGCCCTCCAGCAAGCCGGCGTAGGTCAGCGCCAGCACGGTGACCAGCTGCACCGCCACGGTAGGGAAGGCATGCCGCCAGATTACCCGGCGCGATGACAGTCCTTTAGCACGCGCGGTGATCACGAACTCGCCGCTCAAGGCATTGAGCATAAAGGTGCGCGTCATACGCGTGATGTAGGCCATGCTGAAGTAGGCGAGGATCAATACCGGCTGCGCCATATGTGCCAGCGCATCCCAGAAGGCGTCGGTTTCACCCGCGAGCAGCGAGTCGATGGTGAGAAAGCCAGTGACCTGCGGCACCATATCCTGCCAGATGATGTCCTGTCGCCCTGGGCCGGGAGCAATCCCCAACACCGCGTAGAATACCAGCAGGCTCAGCAGCGCCAGCACAAACACCGGCAGTGAATGCCCCGCCAGGCACACCACGCGGATGGTCTGATCGACCCAGGTGCTTTGCCGCACTGCCGCCCAGACACCCAGCGGAATACCGACCAGCGCAGCGATAATAATCGCCGCTGTCGCCAGTTCCATGGTGGCGGGGAAGAAGCGCG
Organism: Pantoea sp. SM3; assembly: GCF_000963995.1. NCBI lineage: Bacteria > Pseudomonadati > Pseudomonadota > Gammaproteobacteria > Enterobacterales > Erwiniaceae > Pantoea > Pantoea sp. SM3. The sequence goes on along the minus strand of NZ_JZRD01000007.1, from coordinate 169,017 downwards.
CAATATCGGTGGTCACCGGATTGGAGGTGAGAATCGATTTACCCAGATCGCCATGGAGTAATTGGTTGAGATAGTGGCCGAACTGAATGTAGAGGGGCTGATCCAGCCCCATCTCAATGCGCACGCGATCCACCACGGACTGCGGTGCGTTATCACCCACCGCCGCCAGCACTGGATCGGTGGGCATCACTCGACCAATAAAGAAGGTCAGCACCGACAGACCAAACAGCGTCAGCACCAGGCTTCCCAGGGTGCTGACGATTTTCTTCAGTAAAGGCATCAGGCTTTTTTCACCTGATCGTATGGCCATTGCTCCAGCACCGTCATGTGCACATCCGAGATGTTTTTGCCGCAGGCGACATTCTTGGTCTTCTGCATCATATAGATGAACGGACTTTTCTCGCGGCCCAACTGCTGAATCTGCTGATAGAGCGCAATACGCTTCGCCGGATCGGGTTCGTGCAGTGCCTGCTCGGTCAGCTTGTTGAACTCTTCATCTGACCAGCTGCAGCGCCAGGCTAGCGTGCGGCTGCGGGCATTTTCGCTGTTGTCGGTATTCACACAGAAGGCTTCGGTGTTGGAGTTAGGATCGAAATAGTCCGCGCCCCACACGGTCAGCGCCAGTTGATGCTGGCGCGCACGCATCTTGGTCAACACCTGGCGGTTCTCGGCAGCAATCAACGACACCTTGATGCCAATGGCGCCCAGTTGGGTCTGGATCGCCTGAGCGATATCGGGATAAGGCTGCATTGAGTAATGGTCGAGGGTGATCTCGAATCCATTGGGATAACCCGCTTCCGCCAGCAGCGACTTAGCTTTTGCCACGTCTTTATGGAACGGCGTGTCGTCCAGCGCGGCCGGGAAGCCGCTTGGCAGGAAGCTTTGATGGGTAATAAAGCTCATCGACAGAATGTTCTTCTGGATGCTGTCGTAGTCCAGCGCCCACTTCAGGGCTTGCCACACCTGCGGCTTTTTCAGGTATTCATTATTGGTGTTGCATGACATCAGCATGATGGCTGACAGCGACTGATTGACCAGCGACACGTTGCTGTCGTTTTTCACCTGCAACAGCTGCTCGGTGGTGAGATCGTAGGCCGCATCGACATCCCCTTTCTTCACCATCAACGCCTGGGCTGCTGGGTCAGTGATGTGCTTCAGGATCACGCGCTTAATCTTGCTCTGCGCAGCATATTGCGGGCTCAGTTCCAGAATCACCGTTTCGCTGGCTTTCCAGGTGCGCAGGGTGAAGGCGCCCGAGCCGGCGCTGTGCTGTTTCAGCCACGCATTACCGAAGTCGTTGTTCTGCTGGTTGGCTTCACAGGCTTTCTTCGACACGATGCTGCCGACGGTGGCGGAGAGGCAATACAGCAGGAAGGTTTCGGCTGCTGGCGCACCCAGCTTCATCTCCACGGTATGCGCATCTTTCGCGGTAACTAACTGCGTCACATTGTCTTTGGTGAAGCCAAACTGGTTGATGATAAACGCCGGGCTTTTATCCAGCTTGACGATACGTTCAATCGAATAGGCGACATCTTCCGCGGTGAGCGCTGTGCCATCGGCGAATTTCGCTGCCGGGTCGAGGTGGAAGGTGTAGGTGCTGTTATCACTGCTGACATCCCAGCTTTTTGCCAGCTGGCCGATCACCTTGTCGGCTTTTTGTGGATCGGGCGTGACCAGGCGCTGGTACATGTTGCCGCAGATCTGGCCGCCGGTGGCTTCAAAGCTTTCGTGCGGGTCGAGGCTGGTGATGTTGTCCAATTGCATTGCCATCACGAACATACTCGGTGGCGTATCAGCGAAGGCGGTATTGAGACTCAGATAGGAAAAAGCAGGGACGGCGGCGCATCCTGCGAGAAAACGTCTTCTGGTTACCATGACAACTCCAAGTTATTGATTATTAAAATTAAATTTATTTATTTTGCTGTTTTTTGTCTTGACTTTCCCGCAGTGCGGGAGGATTAATAATGGGATTAAGCCATTTGTTTCATGCGTAAAGACTTGCCTCTTTTTGGTGCAATTTGCCCCGCCAGCTGGCAGCGCTTGCGCTTTCTCCCGAATATGGAACCGATAAAACATGTCTGACATCTTCAACATTCCGGTCTTTGACGGTCACAACGATGTGCTCAATAAACTCTGGCAGCACCATCAGCCTGACGCAGTGCGGGCCTTCATGCAGGGCACCGGACGCGGTCAGATGGATCTTCCCCGTATCCGTCAAGGGAATATGGTAGGTGGGATATTTGCCACCTGGGTGCCATCTCACCCTCTGATTGCAAGAAGTGCGCCAGACCTCTCAGATTTTCCTCAGGAAATTATTGGCGCTGCGCGCGATGCCACTTTTTCGATGCTGGCGCTGCTGCTGCGAATTGAGCAGGCCTCTGAAGGACAAGTGAAGATTTGCCGCAGCGTGCGCGATATTCGCGACTGCATGGCAAAGGGCGTGCTGGCGGTGGTGATGCACGTGGAAGGAGCGGAAGCGCTGGATACCGATGGCGAATTGCTGGATATCCTGTATGCCAGCGGCCTGCGTACCCTGGGTCCGTTGTGGAGCCGACCCAATCAGTTTGGCGAGGGCGTGCCGTTCCTCTATCCGTCTTCACCCGATGTCGGTAACGGTTTAACCGCAGCGGGTAAGCAGCTGGTGCGTGACTGTAATCAGCGCCGCATCATGGTTGACCTGTCGCATATGGATGAGAAGGGCTTCTGGCACACGGCGGAGATCAGCGATGCACCGCTGGTGGCGAGTCACTCCAACGCCCATGTGATCAGCGCCCAGTCGCGCAATCTTACCGATCGCCAACTGGCGGCGATCAAAGAAACCCACGGCTTTGTTGGCGTGAACTTCGCCGTACCTTTCCTGCGTGAAGATGGCGATCGTCATGCACCCACCACCGTGGATGCCATCGTGCAGCATGTGGAGTATCTGCTGGAAAAAGTGGGTGAAGATGGCGTGGGCTTTGGTTCCGATCTGGATGGCGCCACCATGCCGGGCGACATGAAAGATGTGGCCGGTTTTCCGCTGGTGGTGAACGCGCTGGCGGCACGCGGTTATTCACGTGAACTGCTGGAAAAAATTTGCCACGGCAACTGGCTGCGCGTGCTCGAAGCGACCTGGGGCGAGTAATTATGCGATTACGACACATTGAAGTCTTTCAGGCGATTGTGCAGACCGGCAGCATCAGTGCGGCGGCGCGATTGCTCAATGTGTCACAGCCGAACGTGAGTCGCGTCTTGACGCATGCCGAGCAGCAGCTGGGTTTTGCCCTGTTTGAGCGTCGTGCGCAGGGCATGGTGGTCACCGCAGAAGGTCGGCGTTTACTGCCCGAAGTGGAAGATCTCTACCAGCGTTTACACTCCATCACCCAACTTACCGAGCAGTTGCGGCGCGGCGAGGGGCAAACAGTGCGTGTGGGTGCTGCACACGCTTTTGGTCAGATGGTATTAGCACCCGCACTGGTCAACTGGCGACAGCAGGCTGCATCGGTGAGTGTGGAGTTAGTGACCGAACACTTCAGCACGCTGTGTCAGATGATCATGGATAACCAGCTCGATTTCGCGCTGGTGTTTGGTCAGCAGGTGGATGCCGATCTGCTGGCGGAACCGCTGTTTCAATCCTCAATGGTGGCACTGTTGCCGCAGCATCACACCCATAACGAACCCGCCACGCTGGAGTGGTTGTGTGCCAATAACCTGTTGATGATGCAGAACCAGGATCCACTTGGGCGCGTGCTGCACCGTGCGTTGCGTGACAAAGGGCTGGACCCGGCGGTGTCGTTGTCGATCAAAACCTATTCGGTGATTGCCGATATGGTGCTGGCAGGCGGTGGCGTGGGCGTGGTGGATCTGTTTACCGCCTGCCGCTATGCCGACCAGCTAAAACTGCTGCCGGTGGCACAACCGCTGCCGTTTGAAGTGATGTTGATCAGCCGCCGCGATCAGCCGCAATCGCAGTCAACGTTGCAGCTGAAACAGGTGATTCGCAATAAGCTGTGGGAGATTGCGCGACAGTGTGAAACGCGGTTTTTTACCCGGTCGCCATGAATACCCTAATGCTTGCCACTTAAGCGCGTTTGGGTCGCCATTAATGGCGACCCTACAATGGCTTGGTGCGGTTTTCGTAGGGTGCGCATTAATGCGCACCGGGAATCAAACCCCATCCGTAATCGGTTTACGTACCAGCACCAAATACGCCAGTGCGCCCACCACGGCCACGCCTGCACAAATCATCAGCGCCAGGCTAAATGACTTGGTGGTGTCCAGCACCCAACCGGTGATCACTGGCGCGAACGAAGCAAACACAAAGCTGGCGAAGTTCTGGATGCTGCCCACGGAAGCGGTCATACGTGCGGTGACGTTAGCGTGAATCAAGCCCCAGCAAGATGTCCCGGCAAAGTGAATGCAGAACAGCGCCATGCCAATCAGCGTCACTGCACTGGTGGTGTCTGTTGCACGGGTGACGAAGGTGGTGAAGGCCGCAGACAGCAGCATGCCGCTGACAATCGATACCTTACGCACTTTCACCGCATCCATTCCACGACGCACCAACGCATCCACCACATAGCCGTTCAGCAACATGCCCGCGGCGCCAAACAGGAATGGAATCGCCGCCAGCAAGCCGGTGCTTTTCAGATCCAGATGGTAGGTCGATTGCAGATAACCCGGCAGCCAGGCGATGTAGAGCCACGCGGTATAGTTGATGCCGCTGAAGCCAATCATCATGCCCCACATGGTGCGCTGCTTGAACAAACCGCGCCACTCGGCAAAGCTCAGCGGCTCTTTGCGTGATGCCACGCTGCCGGCTTGCAGATAGTGAATCTCTTCACCGCTCAGTTTGCTGTTATCGCGGTTGCGATACATCAGATACCAGCCAATGGCGAGGAACATCCCGAGCACGCCGATGGTGACGAACATGCCGCGCCAGCCCATCACCAGCATCATCGCCGCCAGAATCGGTGGCGCAATCGACAGACCAATCATCGATGCCGCATTAAACATGCCCATCGGCATGCCGCGATCTTTGATGTTGAACCAGTCGTTGATCACCTTAACGCCGCACGGGTTCATCGGCGCTTCACCGATGCCCAATCCGATGCGTACCAGCACAAACTGGGTGAAGTTATGCACCAGACCGGCAGCGGCCTGGAACAGTGACCAGACAAACATCCCCAGCGCCAGCATGATGCGCGGACCCTTACGGTCCAGCAGCGCGCCGCAGGGCAACTGTGCCAGGCCGTAGGCCAGCGAGAACGCCGACAGCAGCACACCAATTTCGGTGGCGGATAAACCCAGTTCTCCACGAATGGTCATGTTTGCCACTGACAGCGAGCTACGATCGAGATAGTTGATGATGGCAGCAAACAGCAGCAGCAACATGGCGGTCAGCTGAATCTTCTTAATGCGCGGTGAGCGCACCACATCGCCGCGTGCCGGGACAAAGTCTTGTCCATCGGCGACGGATGTTGGCGCAGCGTCACGGCCACGTGCAGATGTATTTTCCATTGCAACCTCCCAGGTCTGGGGTCTTATCGTTATCGAGGGTTGGGGTCCTGCGGCAGCGAAACGGTGCTGCCACAACGGATTGCTTTGGAGACTAGAAGTAAACCGGTTGGGATGTTGCGAGGATGTTTCAGATTCGTGCGGGCGCTTCAGAATTGTGGTTTTTAATCGGTTTTTAATTGTACTGACGAATGCAGCGGATCATCGATGACTTCGCCGTACCAAGATGGTTATGTAACGCGCACAAAGCTTCGACATCCCGGCGGCTGATTAGCGCGGTCAGAATAGCCATATGTTCCTCCAGTGCCACGATGTTACGCTGTTTTAAATCCGTTTCATCCCATTGATAATGCGAGTGAAAAATCACAGAGATGATCTCCAGTGACTGATTGAAGAACGGATTATTAGCCGCTGACAGAATCAGCGTATGCATCTCTTTATCCAACGCGGCAAAGTGGCGGTAGTTACTGGCGATGGTGTCACGCATGGCACGGTGGCGATCTAACAGGTCGCGCGCCTGAATCCAGCGCTCATCACTGGAGGGGAGGTTGAGAAAGCGGGTAAGTGCATGTGTTTCCAGCATTTCACGCAGTTCGAACAGGTTCTCAGCGTATCGCTGATCAAACTTTTTCATGCGCCAATGGCCGCGCTTTACCGGTTCCAGCAGATCGTAACGCATAAACCGCAGCAGAAACTCGCGCACCACCACGGGACTGGTTTTCACTTGTTGCGCCAATTGCAACTCGCTAAAGCTGTCGCCGGGCATGAGTTGGCGTTGATTGATCAGATTAAAAAACGTCTGTTCAAACTGTCGCGCTTGCTGGTCAATCGGAGGCGTTAATGCACTAAAGCCATCCTCTTCGCTGGGATCGCGCACGATAACGTAGGTTTCCTCAACCTTATCCAGCACGCCGCGCTCATGCAGATGCTGCAAGGTATGGCGCACGGTGGTACGGCTGATATTGAACATTTCAGCCAGCGCAGCCTGTGGTGGCAGCGGAGAACGGATGTGCCGTTGGGCGATGCCTTCCAGCATTTGATTGATCACGTTCTGGCGTAAATTCAGGCTTCGGCTCATGCGGTTCTCCGGTTTTTTATTTATTAAAAACCACACAAAGCCCAAAAAAATTGGCCTGCCTCACAGTTCGGGATGTGCAAAAAGCGGATATCAGCGATTTTCGCCATAACTGCGACATCAGCACAGGAGAATCCCATGACAACAATGAAAACTCTGGTGGTTGCCGAACCACGCAAAATGGTGTGGCAGCAGCGAGAGAAACCGACAGCGGCCGCCCAGGAGGTTGTGATTAAACCGATCGCCGCCGGGATTTGCGGCACCGATATTCATGCCTGGGCGGGTAACCAGCCGTTCTTTAGCTATCCACGCGTGCTGGGCCATGAGCTGTGTGGCGAAGTGGTGGAACTGGGCAGTCGGGTAACGGGTTTCCAGGTTGGCCAGCGCGTGGCGCTCATTCCTTATGTTTCATGTCAGCAGTGCGATGCGTGCCTGAGTGGGAAGACCAACTGCTGCGAAAATATATCGGTGATTGGCGTACATCAGGATGGAGGCTTTTGTGAGTTCCTCAGCGTACCCGCCAGCAACCTGTTAGCTGTTGATGATGTAGAGCCGGAAGCGGCGGCACTGATCGAGCCTTTTGCCATTAGCGCGCATGCGGTACGTCGGGCGGCGGTGGCAGCGGATGAGCAGGTGTTGGTGGTCGGTGCCGGGCCGATTGGTCTCGGCGTCGCGGCAATAGCGGCTGCGGCGGGTGCCCAGGTAGTGGTGGCCGATACCAGCGAACCGCGACGCGCGCATGTCACAGACAAACTGGGGCTCGCGACCCTCAACCCTATGGCCGAGGATTTCGAAGCCACGTTGCGTGCGGAGTTTGGCGGACGTCTGGCGGTGAAAGTGATTGATGCCACCGGCAGCCCAGCGGCGATGAACGGTGCGGTGAAGCTGATTCGTCATGGCGGCACCATTGTGTTTGTCGGCTTGCATAAAGGCGATTTGGTGATCCCGGATATCGAGTTCCATAAACGCGAAACCACCTTGATGGGCAGTCGCAATGCCACGCACGAAGATTTCGCGAAAGTCGGCGAACTGATGGCGAGTGGGCAGCTACGCGCCGATATCATGTTGAATCGGCATTATGATTTTTCTACTTTGGCTGAGACCTTTGAGACAGAGGTGATTAATAATCGTGAGCTGATCAAAGGTGTGATTCATTTTGCGAGGTAGTCGGTGCGCTTAACTGCGCGCTGGGCCAGGCTCTGAGAATCCGTAGTATTGCCATTTATGATGCAATGCTTGTTTGTTAAAGCCTCATTCAACTAAGCTGCCTTTTAGAAATGGCAGCTTTATTTGCGTTTGCGCGCAAGTGCAATCTGGGGCTTTTAAGGGGCAGGTGATCCGCAGCAATGAACCGAATCTATTAAACCACTACAGGGTATTATAGCGCCAAGTCAACGAAGTCCCACATAGAATTTATGTTTACCGTACGTTCTATGAAGGTTGGCCTTCAACTCTCGATGTCATATTAACAGACGGAATTACGTGAAGTAGCGGTCTAAATTGATAAGGTCGATTGATAGTAAAAATTCTGCTATATCTGCCTGCAATCTGATTCAAAAAATTTAGGGATGAAGGCTATGTTAGTCAGCGAAGAGGGGCTGTTACGTTCTGGGTTCAGTTCTTCGGAATTGCAGATAGTTAAAAATAATGTCCAAAGCTATGGCGGGACGCTTGATGAGGCAATCCTTGACCTTGCAAGGCGATTCCGTACGCTCACCTGGATCATCGCCGCGTGCACAATCGTTTTTTTATTGCTGGTGTTGTTTAGTACCGGAATAAAAATTATTGCTGGTGGAGTGGCTTTCCTGTTTGGCATTGCGATTATGATGATTGGCCAGCCCCCAGTGCTTTGCTACAAGTCATGGCGCTACTGGCGGGCAAATCGGCCTTAATGTGACGAATGGTCTAAAGTCAGTAGGTCAAACACGACTTTTGCTTTTAGGCCATAGCCCACGATGTTCATTGTGAGCTTTGGCCTGCTCATACTGTCAACTTTTCGGAAAAAATCGGTAGGCATCGATCTGAAAAGACGCCACGCCCCGGCTTTTCTAGCTACTCCGAAAACACTGTATACACTGGCTGTAAGTGTGACTGCATTGTAAAAAGCGAGTCCAGTCTCAGGCTTAAAACCTAAGAACTCAGCCCCTTCCATAGCGGCGTCACCAAAAATACCTTCTGAATGAGCACTACCTGCAGGCGATAAATGATTGATAACTTCCTGTGATACACCATTAAATCCATCAGTAACGAGCACAGCCCCGGCCAGCATCCCAATCGGCGTCATCGTTGATATCATCATGAAGCCGGTAAAGAGAGCAATACCCGATATGGCAATATGGACAGCAGATAGGGTGTAACCAACAATTTTGTTGTTCTGCCTGACAAATTCGACCTTAGCGTACAGTTGCGCAGTCTTCATTCTTAATAACCTGTCTTGCTCAATAAGGTTATCTGTTTCTTCGCGAAGATTCTTTATGCAGGCAATGCATTCCTCATCGGTCTTTGCCCGCCTGGCAATCTTGAACTGAGCTTCAATAACATCCCTTATTTCCTGCACGAACTGGAGTCGGGTCAGTCCATCTTTAATGTGGAAGCCGCCTAGACGGTTGGCTGTTTCAATCAGTTTCCGGGCTTCAAGATTTACCATCGTTTCTGCCCAAGCCTTATTACGCCCATTCGAGCGCATCATAGCGAGTAATGCTTCATCCATTTCACAAATCCTTTGTTTGGTAGATGACTTGATAATACTTATTCAGACCCTTCTGTAAAATGAGAAATTAACGTGGGTGTTGGGTTTACACATATCCAGAATAACTTAGCGTGATTTTTCTTTTTATTGAGCGTCAGATACCCTAATACCTGTCGCTTAATCTACAGGTATTAGGCTATTGATCGCGAACAAGAATATTATGCCCGCAATGTGGCAAAAAAGTGTTCCCGCACCGCTTCGGCATCCACGCCGAGGCACAAGCGCTGTGGGCGGAGTCCGGCAAACGGATCTTCGCGCGAGGCGAGGGCGCTAAGGCGTCGTACTGTTTGACCGCGGCTGATGCCTTCCGTTATCACGCGCACTGGGGCTTCGGTCACGGTAAACGCCTGCGGCAATGCCAGCCAGGAAAGTGTCAAGGTGTCGTGCAGCGCCATGCCATCAAATCCCTCTTTTTGCAGGCTGTAGGCCAGATAAGGACGGCAGATGGCGCTCAATACCGGTTGATTTAACTGCCGCACTTCATCGCCGGTAATCAGAACCTTGTGCGTCACATCTAGCGGGAGAACCACCACCGGCAGCGCCGAGGCCAGCACCTGATCGGCAGCATGCGGATCTTTCCAGATATTGAACTCGGCAAACGGTGAGACGTTACCGGAATGGCCGTCAGTGCCAAAGGCACCACCCATGATCACTAACTCTTTCACCAGTGGAATGATATCCGGCGCTTGATTGATGGCGCTGGCGATATTGGTCAGCGGACCAATCGCCACGATGGTGATGGCATGAGGCTGCGCGCGCACGCTATCAATAATGAACTGCACCGCGCTGGGCGCATCTTCACTGTGTGAGTTCTCGAACGCATCACCCAATCCATCCAGACCGTGCAGCGTGGCGGGTGCAGAAGGGGCCAACGCCAGCGGACGCGAGCAGCCGCGATATACCGATGCTTCAATCCCCATCATTTCGCAGAACAGCCGGGCATTTTTCACCGCCTGGCCCACCGCCACATTGCCGAATACCGTGGTGATGCCCAACAGCTGCTGAGTTTTCGCCGCATAGGCCAGCGCAAAGGCATCATCCACGCCAATATCAGTGTCAAAAATCAGGGTACGCATCGGGATCTCCTTTTGTTCTTAAAATGGGTGATAAACAACCATTGCCACCAGGACATAAAAAGTCTAAATTTAGTCTATTAAGGAGGTGTTTATGAAAATCGAAACGATTAGCTATATCAAAAAAAATGCAGCCGCTCTCGATCTTTCCGAGCCAATTCTTGTGACGCAAAACGGCACACCAGCGTATGTTATTGAGTCTTGGGAAGAGCGCCAACAACGGGATGAAACGCTAGCTCTACTTAAATTGCTGGCCCTCTCGGAAGAGGATAAAGCTGCTGGGAAAGGTATGACTCGCGAACAGTTACTCGAAGGCCTGTGAGGATGATATGGAGCACAAGGATGAGCAGTTCACTATTATTTATCTCCCCACTGTTCGATTAAGTCTGGAAAAGATTTCTGCTTTTCATCGCCGTTTAGGTAACGATTACAACGCTATCATTGCGCGAGTGATTGACGAGTTTGAATCGCGAGTACGCAATTTTCCTTCAAGTTGCCCCGTGAGTTCCCAATTGGCTGATTTGGGTGTCACGCGTTACCGCGAATTCAACAGCAGTGAAAACTACCGCATATTATTTTCAATTGAAGAAAACACGGTGTTCGTTCATGTGCTTGTGTCATACCGGCAAAGCATCCAACAATTATTACTGCGACGCATACTTGTGCATTAATGACGCACTGATCTCTGGTGTATTGTCACCCCCGCTGCGCCAGCGTATTATCGTCCTTCTAAGGTGATGGCGTGCCACCTTCCCCAACCGCCGTTCTGGAAACAGACGGCTGATGACGCCTGACAACACTCGTATCCCTGCGCGGGAGACGGCGGTGTGTCAGGCGTTTTTCTGTCCTGCCGCGGCCCTGCGCGTAACTCATTTCAGGAGCTCCAAAAGTATGTTGAAGTCGTTACTGGCTGTTGTGCTTGGCGGTGCCGTGGGCTGCTCGCTACGCTGGCTCATTTCCCTGCGGTTCAACGCGTTGTTTCCTAATCTGCCGCCGGGCACCTTAATGGTGAATCTGATTGGCGGGTTTATCATCGGTGCAGCGTTGGCGTTTTTTGTCCGCAATCCGCATACTGACCCTTTCTGGAAATTGCTGATCGTCACTGGCTTGTGCGGCGGTTTAACCACCTTCTCTACCTTTTCAGCGGAAATTGTCGGCTTGCTGCAAACCGGTAAATACCTCTGGGCGATGTCGAGCGTGATGGTGCATGTGATGGGTTCACTGCTGATGACCTTCGCCGGCTTTGCGGTGGTGAATCTGCTGGGATAAAGGCCCTGCGCATCACGGGCTTGAAATAACGCCTAAGAGGTAGATACTGGTCGCTGTTCTGTTTGCGTGACAAGCAGAACCTGTCACCGATTTATCCGGACGATTAGGGAGCCCGTTGATGCGAAGTAACCCCAAATTCCTTAACCTGGTGTTGTTAAACGGTGAACCTGAGCAGAAACTGCGCGCGGCCCGTGCCGCCGGTTTCGATCAGGTCGAAATCTGGCGGGATGATGTGGAGGCCAGTACGCCGCAGCTGGCCCAAGAGTTAAACCTGGGATTTACCAATGTTCAGGTACTGCGCGACTTTACCGGCAGCCCTGACCGCGAACGTTTACAGAAGCGTGAAGAGCTGCGGCAGTTTATCCAGATTGCGCAGTCTATCGGTTGCAACACCATTCAGGCTCCGGCCACCACGCGTGAAGATTGCGTGGCGGAGCGCATCGATGAAGATCTGCGTTGGATGGCCTCGGAAGCCGCGCGCTATAACATGCGCATCATGTACGAACCCATGGCGTGGTGCAGCGTGGATAATACGCTGCCGCTGGCGTGGGAACGATTGCAGCGTCTGGACCAGCCGAATATTGGACTGGTGGTCGATCTGTTCCACATCTGTGCTTTAGGCGGTGATGCCTCGCAGCTGGATGGCATTCCTGCCGATCGTATCTATGAAGTGCAGCTGTGTGATATGGCAGAGATACCGCCGCAAGAGAGGGGCGCGTTGAGCGATTTTGCGCGTCACCAGCGCTTATTGCCCGGTGACGGCATTATTGAAGTGGATCGCTTTGTCGATAAGCTAAAAAGCGCCAGCTATCGTGGCCCGGTCGGCATTGAAGTGTTTAACGATGGGCTGAAAGCGCAACCGCCGGAAGTGGCCGCGCAACAAGCCTGGCGCGCATTAAATCGCTACTGGCCTTAGTCCTGCAAACACTGGGCAATGAATGCGGCTGCCTGCATCGCACCCTGTGACGAAATGGTGTGGCCGGTAGCGGCTTCATAGCGCGCTTCCACCGTGACGCCTGCCGCCTGCAGACGCGCTACCGCAGATTCACTCTCGCTAAACGGAATCACATCATCCACTTTGCCGTGAATCAGCAGGGCCGGGGTCTGCGGGTTGGGTGTTAATGCACCCTCAAAAGACAACCGGCCGGAAAACGCCACCACGCCCGCTAGCGGATAACGGCCAGATGCCAGTGCATCCAGCGCCATAATCGAGCCCTGAGAAAAGCCCACCAGAATGACTTTATCCCAGGCATCCGCCATACCGTGCTGCGCCATCAGCTGTTGCAGTGTTTCATCAAACGCCGCGCGGGCTTGACGCACGCGAGCGGGACGATTTTCTGGGGTAATGCCCGTTAGGCTAAACCACTGATAACCCATCGCATGTTCAAACGGATAGGGCGCATTCGGCGAGGCAAAAGCCACATCCGGCAGCAGGCTAGCCCAGTGCTGGCCGAGTACCGCCAGATCGTCGCCATTACTGCCCACACCATGTAAAAAAATCACCAACGCTTTTACCATCATCCTGCTCCTTAAAGTCCGTAATCCGCCATATCCGGGCCTACCGGCACAATCCCATTCGGGTTCAGCGCCTTAATCGAGTAGTAGCCCTGTTTGATATGGTCGATGTTCACTGTCTGACGCACACCTGAAACTGCCAGCATACTCTTCAGATAGCGATCGAGCAGCGGATAGTCGCGCAGACGGCGCAGGTTGCATTTGAACAGGCCATGATAGGCAACGTCAAAACGCACCAGCGTCACGAACAACCGAATATCGGCTTCAGTCAGGCGCTCGCCGAGCAGGAAGGTACGGCCATCTTTCATACGCTGTTCAAGTTCGTCTAACTGGCTGAACACATCATTAAACGCCTGCTGATAGCTCACCTGCGTAGTGGCAAAACCAGTGCGATACACGCCGTTGTTGAGACGTGGATAGATCGATTCGTTGATCGCGTCGATCTCAGCACGCAGATCCTCTGGATAAAGATCGAGGCTGTTGTCCGCCAGATAGCCAAAACCGCTGTTGAGCATACGCAGGATGTCAGCAGATTCGTTGTTCACAATGGTCTGCGTCTTTTTATCCCACAGCACTGGCACCGTGGCGCGGCCGGTAAAGTCAGCATCGGCGCGGGTATATAACTCATGGATGTACTCGGCTTTATTGAGCCAGTCACGATCAGCACCCGGATAATCACCAAAATGCCAGCCCTGAGCACCCAGTTGTGGCTCAACCACTGAGACGCTGATCACTTTCTCCAGTCCTTTCAGACTGCGTGCGACCAGCGTGCGTGAAGCCCAGGGGCAGATCAGCGCCACATACAGATGATAGCGATCCGGCTCGGCGGCAAATTCGCTGGAGCCGTCTGCGGTAATCCAGGGCGAAAACTGGACGTCTGACGGACAAATCCGCCCTGTTTATCGGTGGCTTGAACCGGATGCCACTCTGCGCTCCACTTACCGTTAACCAACATATGCTCGACTCCTCTCTGGTGATGGAGTGAGCATACCGCGCTGCCGCTTAGGTGATAATCCGGGCAAAACGGCTTTCATTGCTTCCAAATTGGAAGGAATCAGCCGGGAGGATGCTGCTGGAAATGATCGGCGAGGAAATCGATCAGTAAGCGGGTCTTCTGCGCCAGATGGCGGGCGGGAGGATAGAGGGCAAACAAGCCCATCGGCGGCGTGGCGAAGTTATCCAGCAGCGAGACAATTTCGCCTCGTTGTAGCGCTGGTGCGGCAATAAAACCGGGCAGACGGGCGATACCCAATCCGGCAATCGCTGCCTGCAAACAAGCTTCGGTATTGGAGAAACACAAGCGGCCACGAATCGGCATGCTGACACTGTCGCCGCAGGGCGTCACAAATGGCCAGTGCCAGGGATCGCGGAAGTTGGTGTCGCTAATACATTGATGCGTCGCGAGGTCACGCCAGTGCTGCGGTGTGCTGTGTTGCAGTAGATAGCCCGGCGAGGCCGCCACGCGAATCGGTACATCACCCAGACGACGTGCAATCAGGCTGCTGTCATCCAGTTTGCCAATGCGAATCGCCATATCGAAGCCCTCGTCGACGATGTTCACTGCACGATCGGAGAAGTTAACATCCAGTTCAATGAGCGGATAGTGACGTGCAAACGCCACGAGTACGCTGGCGAGCACCGCTGTACCAAAGGTGCCGGGCGCGCTGATTTTTAAGCGCCCCGTCGGTGTGGTGGCGTTTTCTCGCACCGTGGCGTCCAGCGTGTCGAACGCCTCCAGCAGCGTTTTCACGCGTTCGTAATAGGCGCGACCCACTTCCGTGGGTGACAGTGCACGCGTGCTGCGTTTAAACAACTGCACGCCCAGTTCTTGTTCCAGCCGGGAAACCAGCTTGGACGCCTGCCCGCTGCTGGTGCCAAGGCGCTCGGCGGCACCAGCAAAACTGCCGACTTCCAGCACAGCGACAAACATGCGGTCACAATCGAGGCGATCCATGGCGGTTCCTGAGGTGAAAAGGGTGAGTATACACACTCGTTAATGATCAACGATAAATCGCGTTGCTATCATAAATTGCTAAATGCGACAAAATGTCGCACAATCTCATCTGCTGTACGTCAAACAATGACGTATTGATAGTACACCCTCACCACACCGTCGCGGGTGGCGACAACAAGAGGTTTATATATGGCAACCAGCATTCGCTTAGACGATGATTTCGTTGAAGATGTGAGAACACATGCCGAAGCAATGAGTCGCAGCGTGCCGAAACAGATTGAGCACTGGGCCAGGATTGGTCGCATAGCAGAGGATAATCCCGATCTGACGTTCTCATTCATCAATGAGATCTTACTGGCTAAAGCAGAAATGGATAACGGCAAGGTCAAAAAATATGTGCGCAGAAAAGACCGGACAGGAAGTTGAAGTATATCAAACAGGTCGTTTTGAGAAGGCTTTTAACCGCCTGACGGAACAGGACAAAGAGGGTGTTGATGAAGAGATTGATCGCATCATTGCGAACCCAGAGATAGGCGAACGCAAGAAAGGTGATCTGAGCTATCTCTGGGTGCACAAGTTTTACTTGGGTAAGCAGCAATATCTGTTGGGTTACAGTTGGGTAGATCAGAGATTGGAAATCTATTTGCTGAGTCTCGGCACGCATGAGAATTACTATGATGAGCAGAAACGCCACCGCAAAGGTGACCTGAAACTTATCGGCTAAACGATCCTGCACTACAGCTTCCTCAAGTGGTGGAAGCTTTTTTTCATCCTCAAGCCCCTTCCAGTCGATTCACATTCAGTGCGCCCCCTCTTTTCCCTTGCAACAAAACCTGTTGAACTAGTTGTTCGCCTTTAGCTGGCCGGGAGCCATGCATGTCTTTGCTTCATCTGTCATCGCTGGCGGAGATTTCCGCCCTCGAATGGGATGCGCTGTTACCTGACGATCAACCGTTTTTACGCCATGCCTTTCTGCTCACTCTGGAAGAGAGCGGCAGCGTGCGGCCGGAAAACGGCTGGCAACCGGATCACTTGCTGTGGCGGGAAAAGGGCGTGCTCAGCGCCGCGTTGCCGGGCTATCGCAAACGCAATTCGCAAGGTGAATACGTATTCGATCATGCGTGGGCCGATGCCTGCCACCGCGCCGGCATTCAATACTATCCAAAATGGCTGGGTGCGATCCCGTTTAGCCCGGTCACCGGTGCGCGTTTATTGGGTGAAGGAGCCGCTATCAGCCAACTGCTCGCGGCGTTGCCTGATGAACTGGTACAGCATGGCCTGAGCGGTGCACATATCAATTTCACCACGCCGTTCGCCAACGATGTGATGGAACAGCAGCCCGACTGGCTCGCGCGTCTCGGCATCCAGTATCACTGGCATAATAAAGGCTACCGCGATTTTCAGGATTTCCTCGACACGCTGATGTCACGCAAACGTAAACAGCTGCGCAAAGAGCGTGAGCAGGTGCAAAGCAGCGGCTTTGAGTTCAACTGGTATCGTGGTGACGAACTCAGTGAAGATCAGTGGGATTTCGTCTACACCTGCTACGCCAACACCTATGCGGTACGTGGTCAGCGTCCTTACCTCACCCGGCAATTCTTTAGTCTGCTGGCCGAACGCATGCCGCGCTCGATTCGCGTGGCCATGGCCACGCTGCAGGGCCATCCGGCCGCCATGGCGTTCTATCTGGTGGATGGCAATTCGCTGTACGGGCGTTACTGGGGCTGTCTGGCAGAGTTTGACCGTCTGCACTTTGAAACCTGCTTTTATCAGGGCATGGATTTCGCCATTGCCGAAGGATTACAGCGTTTTGATGCCGGTGCGCAGGGCGAGCACAAACTGGTGCGTGGCTTCGAGCCGCAGATTACCCATTCCTGGCACTACCTGTGCCATCCGGGATTGCGTGAAGCCGTAGAAGAGTATTTAGTGCAGGAACGTGCAGGGATTCGCGCCTATGCCATTGAGGCGCGCGAAGCCCTGCCGTATCGACGCGGCGATTAATCTTCGCCGACAAAGCCGCCGGTCTGATGCTGCCACAGGCGCGCGTAGAGTCCATTGTGCGCCAGCAGTTCACGGTGGTTACCCATCTCCACGATTTCACCTTTATCCAGCACCACCAGTCGATCCATTTTGGCGATAGTCGAAAGGCGGTGCGCGATGGCAATCACCGTTTTGCCTTGCATCAGCGTTTCCAGGCTCTCCTGAATCGCCGCTTCGACTTCGGAATCGAGGGCGGAAGTCGCCTCATCCATAATCAGAATCGGTGCATCTTTCAGGAGCACGCGGGCGATGGCGATACGTTGACGCTGACCGCCCGACAGTTTCACTCCGCGCTCACCCACATGTGCATCCAGCCCGGTGCGGCCCTGTGGATCGGACAGCAGCGGAATGAACTCGTCGGCACGGGCGCGAATAATCGCCGCCTGCAGTTCATCTTCCGTGGCGTTAGGTCGCCCGTACAACAGGTTTTCTCGAATCGAACGATGCAGCAGTGAGGTGTCCTGAGTAATCATGCCAATCTGGCCGCGCAGACTCTCTTGCGTCACTTCGGCGATGTTGTGATCGTCAATCAGGATGCGCCCGCCGTTGATGTCGTACAGTCGCAGCAGCAGGTTCACCAGCGTTGATTTACCCGCGCCGGATGGCCCAATCAAACCGATTTTTTCACCCGGTTTGATATTCAGGTTGAGGCGATTGATCACCTGACGGCTGCCGCCGTAATCAAAGCGTACATCTTCAAATCGAATCTGCCCGCTCGTCACCTGCAGGTTTTTCGCCTGCGGTTCATCCTGCACGCTCAGTGGCTGCGCGATGGTGTTCAATCCATCTTGCACCATGCCGATGTTCTCAAAGATGCCGTTCACCACCCACATAATCCAGCCGGACATGTTCACCAGGCGAATCACCAGGCCGGTGGCTAATGCAATCGCACCGACGCTGATCAGCGACTGGCTCCACAGCCACAGTGCCAGCCCGGAAGTGCTGACAATCAATAGGCCATTCAGCGTCGACAGCGTGATATCCATGGTGGTGACCATGCGGCTGGCGTGCTGGGTTTTGTCGGTTTGCTCCTGAATCGCTTCGCGCGCGTAGCGCTTTTCCAAATCGTTGTGCGCGAACAGTTTGATGGTGGCGATGTTGGTGTAGCCATCGACTATGGTGCCCATCAATTTAGAACGCGCTTCTGAAGAAACCACCGAACGCTGCTTTACGCGCGGCACAAAGAAGCTCAGCGAGACGCTATAGGCAACGATCCAGATAATCAGCGGAATCATCAAACGCCAGTCGGCTTCGGCGAACAGCACCAGTGACGTCACGGCGTAGATCACCACATGCCAGATGGCATCCACCAGCTGCACTGCGGAATCGCGCAGGGAGTTACCGGTCTGCATGATGCGCTGAGCGATGCGCCCGGCGAAATCGTTCTGGAAGAAGTTCAGGCTCTGACGCAGCACGTAGTTGTGGTGCTGCCAACGGATCATGCTGGTCATGCTCGGGTTAATGCTTTGATGCACCAGCATATCGTGCAGCGCGATAATCACCGGCCGCAGAATCAGCGCGACAAAACCCATCCATAGCAGTACCTGCCAGTTGTCGGTGAACAGCGTGGCGGGCGTTGAGTGATTGACCAGATCGATGATGCGACTGAGATAGCTGAACAGCGCCACTTCAATCAGCGCCTGCGCTAATCCCACAATCAGCAGGGCGACAAAGCTCGGCCACACCTGACGCAGATAATAGAGGTAAAACGGCCAGACGCTGGAAGGGGGAGAATCGGTTGGTGCATCCTGGAAAATATTGATAAAACGTTCAAAACGACGATACAACATACAGTCACTCTTTCCGTTTGGTAAGAGTTAACAGCTTAGTGCAATTGAAAGGGATTACCGACATGGATCTGATCATTCGCGGTCGCGAACCAACCGATGCGGCCGCATACCAACGCCTTTATAGCCACCCTGAGGTCTATCGCTGGACCACGCAGCTGCCGTTTCCCAGTGTGCAAACCTGGCAGAAAAAATTCGAGAACATGGACGCGGCAGGCTATATCGGCTTTGTGGCCGAAATTGATGGCCAGATGGTGGGCGAGCTAACGCTGTTTGTTGAGCAGCGGCCGCGCACGCGCCACAGCATCAGTTTTGGTATCAGCGTCGATCCGGCGTTTGGCGGGCGGGGCATCGGTGAGAAACTGATTCGTAACGCCATGGATTATGCCTTTAACTGGCTCGGCATAGTACGTATTGAGCTGGAAGCGTTTCACGATAACGCACGAGCGCTGCGCCTCTATCAGCGTCTGGGTTTTGAGCAGGAAGGGGTGAAACGCAAAGCCTGCCTGCGTGAGGGGGAGTATCACGACATCGTGGTGATGGCGAAACTGCGCGATTAATGCTGAGTTGCGTTATACCTTGCGCCGCTACAAGACGGTGCGTGAGCCGTAGCTCACGCCTTGCTTGTAGGGCGCGACCTTTTGGATTGCGGGCGCGGGGGCACTCCATATTTGTGGTAATCGAGTCCAACTTTTGGGGTTCACTCCACAAGGTACGCCCTAATACCGTCTCTGTAGCGGTGCGATTTATCGCGCGATGTTGACCTGATTACTGACTCTTCTCCACGTACTTCTGCATGTTCTCTTTGGTCACCAGCTCGAACGGGATCCAGACGTGTGAATCCACTTTCTCGCCTTTAATCAGCTTCTGCGCCACATCCACCGAGGCTTTACCCTGACCAATCGCATCCTGGAACACGGTGACCTGCATTTTATCCTGCGCCATGGCTTTCAGGCCATCCGGCGTGGCATCGATCCCGCCGACCAGAATCTTCTTGTTGCTCTTCGCCAGCGCCATCGCAGCACCAATCGCCATTTCATCGTTGTTAGCGGCGACGATATCAATCGCCTCGCCGTTACCGATCCAGTTGAGCATCAGATCCATGCCTTCATTACGTGCATAGTTGGCCGGCTGCTTCTGCACCACTTTTATGCCCGGATATTTCGCCACCACCTGCTCCACATCTTTGGTGCGTTGCAGCGCGCCCGCATCAGTCAGATTGCCGATCATGATCGCCACATTGCCTTTGTAGTTGGCCATTTTCGCCAGGGCTTCCATTTGCAACGTGCCGGACTCGCGCTCATCCGAACCGACAAACACCACGCCCGACGGCAGCGTTTTGTCGCCTGGCGTGCGATTCACATACACCAGCGGGATTTTTGCCTGCTGTGCCAGCTTGGTCAGCTGCGGCGTGCTGGCGGAATCCACCGGATCGACGATGATGGCATCGACGCCCGCCCCGATAAAGCTCTGCACCTGATCGGTCTGACGGCCAACGTCGCCGCGCGCATCTTCAAATTGCACATCGAGTCCGCGCGCCTTGGCCTCTTTATCAATCGACTGGCGAATAATGGTTAAAAAGTTCTGATCGAAATACGCCATTGATACGCCGATTTTCTCTGCCAAAGCGGAGGCAGAACTGGACAGCAGGCCAAGCAACAGTATCGCCTTGAGGGTTTTCATCGCGGACTCCAGGGTAAGCTTGTTATTAGAATGAATGTTTCAATGAGAGTTAAAATGGCTCAATGAAATCATTTTCAGACTACGAGGGGGTAAGGACCCTGACAATCAACATGTATGGATTTTGCAGCTAAGCGCACATTTTGCTCGCGGGTGCATCATGCTGGCGGCCTCATGTGACGGGCCGGTGGATGATGATTTGCAGGCTCATAGTGATGTTGCGAAGGTTTTTCTCAGAGCTGGCGCACATTCCGGTGCAAAAGCATCGGCTTATTTAAGGTTCTGTGCAGCGCCGCACCCTGCTTTGTGGCAGATGCCAAAACGGACGCAAAATTACCGCAAGGATTCCTCCATTCGCACAATGACCACCTCACATCTGGCTCTCTATAGTTGCTGAACAGTGAAATTTAAGCGGTATTCCTGAACATCATCGCTTCGGAGCAGGACGCTCCTTCATCAAGGGGTTCAGCCATGTTACTAAGCAAAAAACGCAATGAGAACAGCCATGTGCGTATCTGGATCCTCTGTCTGATCCTGTTTCTGTCCGTGGTGGCGTATGCCGATCGTTCGATCTTGTCGATCTCCGGATCGGCGATCAAAGAGGAGTTTGGTCTGTCGGCGATCCAGCTTGGCCTGATCCTCTCGGCGTTTAGCTGGGCGTATGTGATCGGTCAGATCCCCGGTGGGATATTCCTTGACCGCTTCGGCACTAAAAAAGTCTATGGCGTGACGCTGGCGCTGTGGTCGGTTTCTACCATTTTGATGGGCTTTATAGGCGAATTTTCCAACGGCATGACCATGGCGCTGGTGTTGATGTTTGCGCTGCGCTTCGCGCTCGGCCTGATTGAAGCGCCGAGTTTTCCGGCCAATGCCCGTACCGTGATCATGTGGTTCCCCGGTGCCGAACGTGGCCGTGCTTCGTCTCTGTTTGCCTCAGCGCAGTATTTTGCCGTTGCCATCTTCTCACCGCTCTCCGGCTGGCTGGTGTCTCGCTTCGGTTGGGAGTGGCCGTTCTTTGTGCTGGGAGGCATTGGCGTGCTGGCGGTGTTTGTGTGGGGTTGGTATATGCGCAGCCCAAAACAGCATCCGCATGTGTCAGCCGCAGAGTTGAAATATATTGAGGAGGGGGGTGCGCTGGTGGATATCGATTCAGCGCAAACGCTGAAAGCCCGCCCACCGCTGAGCAAAGCGATGTTCAAGACCTTGCTCAGCAATCGCATGCTGTGGTGCGCCTATATCGGGCAGTACTGCATCATTGCGCTCAGCTACTTCTTTATCACCTGGTTCCCGATTTACCTGGTGCAGGCGCGTGGCATGAACATCATGGAAGCGGGCTTTGCCACCATCGCCCCGGCGCTGTTTGGCTTCCTTGGCGGCATCAGCGGTGGCTATATCTCTGACAAATTACTGGCTAACGGCTGGAGCCTGTCATGGGCGCGCAAAACGCCCTATATCGTCGGCATGCTGATGGCCGCCTCGCTGATTCTGGCAGCCGTGATCCCCACTAATGCCGGCATTATCGCCATTATGTCGTTTGCCTTCTTTGGCAAAGGCGTGGCGGCGGGCGCGGGAACCTGGACGATTGTTAGCGATACCGCACCGAAAGAAGCAGTGGGTCTGGCGGGCGCGATCTTTAATGGTATCGGGAATATGGCCGGATTTATCACGCCACTGCTGTTTGGCATCATCGTCGGTGTGACCGGCAGCTACAGTATTGGATTGGTGTTCGTTGGCGCGCATTGCATTGTCGCGGCGCTGCTGTTCCTGCTGGTCATGGGCCCGATTGAACGTGTCGGCGACGAGCAGGATTCGTCTGCAACATCCTACGAAACTCAGGGGAAACAAGATGGGATCAAAGCCGTTTAACGTGCTGCTGAAAGGGCCGCTGTTGCCGCAGCGGCTGCAGGATAATCTCGACGCGCATTTCACTACCTCGCGTCTGTGGCAACAGGAAGACCAGGCAGCCTGGCTGGCAGATCACGGTGCCAGCATCGATGCGCTGGTGACCAGCGGTAATGCGCTAATGGGTGCCAATGCAGAATTGCTGGCGCGTTTGCCCAATCTGAAAGTGATTTGCAGTAATGGTGTCGGCTACGACGCCATTGATATCGCGGCTGCCGAAGCGCGTGGCATTGTGGTGACTAACACGCCAGGCGTGCTCAACAGTTGCGTGGCCGATACCGGCATGGCGCTGCTGCTGGATGTGGCGCGCCGCATCAGCGCATCGGATCGTTATGTGCGCGCCGGTAACTGGCAAGCGAAAGGACGCTATCCGCTTACCACGAAAGTCGGCGGGAAAGTGTGCGGGATTGTGGGGCTAGGCGGTATTGGTAAACAGTTGGCGAAGCGCGCGCAGGCGTTTGATATGGAAGTACATTTTTACAACCCGCGCTCTCGCCCGGATGTGCCTTACACGCGACATGATTCGCTGCTATCACTGGCAAAGCAAGCGGATTTCCTGGTGTTGACGCTGCCGGGTGGCGCATCGACGCACCACCTGGTCAATGCTGAGGTGCTGCGTGCGCTGGGGCCACAAGGTTTTTTGATTAACATTGCGCGCGGCAGCGTGGTGGATGAGCAGGCGTTGATTGCGGCGCTTGAAGCCGGTGAGATTGCGGGTGCCGGTTTGGATGTGTTCGAGCACGAACCGGCGGTGCCTGCCGCACTGCTAAAGCGTGATGATGTGGTGATCACTCCGCATCTCGCCAGTAGCACCCATGAAACCATGGCCGCGATGGCAGATCTGGTGTTTGAAAACCTGCTGGCATTCTCGCAGGGTGAAGCGGTATTGACGCGGGTGGTATAGCTTCTGCTGCACGATAAATAGCGCCGTTACCGATGTATAGAGGAAAACGTAGCGGCTGCATAATGCTAAGTTGCTCACAGTTCATATGAAGTTTTCTTGAATCTCAAAATAATTTTGTAGTCTCGCTAGAATATTTCATATAATGTTAAATATTGCACTTTGATGTTGTGCGTTTCGGCGTTAACTTGCCTGCCTGATTTAATTTTCAGGCAGGGGAGCATATGAAGGGTGCAATTAGACATTTTCGGGATGATTGGCTTGAGCAGTTTTTTATTTATGCCTTACCACACAGGTGCCTCCCCAAAACAATTGAATCCGCGCTCGCGCTTAAGCTCGATATCATCAATGCCGCTAAAACGCATCGTGACCTGCGCTCGCCGCCCGGCAATCATTTGAAGCCCTAAAGCCTCCTTTGCTGGGGTATTACTCCATTCGCGTTAATGAGCAATATCGACTCATATTTCGCTGGATGAATGGCGAAGCCAGCGATCTTTATCTCGATCCGCATTCTTATAAAAACCACCGATAACCACTGCTTGTGGTCGAAAATTACCAGCAAAGAGACACAAAAATGAATCAGGCAAAACGTAAGCCCGCCAGTGTGGGTGATGTGCTGCAGTATGAGTTCCTCGAACCCCTCCATCTCAAAGTGAATGATTTAGCTGGGATGCTGAATGTACACAGGAACACCGCCAGTGCGATGGTCAATAACCATCGCAAACTGACTACAGAAATGGCATACCGTTTAGCGGCCGTTTTTGATACTTCCGTTGATTTCTGGCTCAACCTCCAGCGTTATCAGGACCAATGGGAAGTTGAAAATGATGCCCGCACGCAGGAAGAGTTAAGCCGTGTCATCCCGCTAAGCACTTTTGTGGCACAGCGCGGTATGCAGGTTGCCTGACGAGTTATAGCCCTAAACCCATACAGAAAAGCGTAGCGGCGCAATTTATTGCGTATCTGTCAGCAGCTCTGCGGCTGTAAACACGTACGATGAATCGTGCCGTTACCGCTCGCTGAGTTTTTCGTCCATCCATCTCCTGAATGGCCGCTCGAGATATGAGCGATAAATCACACCGCGAAAGATCGCACAAATCACTCCTGAAGAATATTTGCTCAGCTGCCGATACCTCTCCTTACCATCCACTGATATTAAGGAGCGATATCGTGATAAAGCTGATTAACGTTGACGAACTGCGGCAAGGAATGTTCATCCACAAACTGGAGGTTTGGTGGCTCAAGGACAAACGCATTCGCAACCAAATGCTGATCACCGATAAACGCCAGATCGCGATGATCCGCAATGAAGGGATCCAGCAAATCTGGATCGATCTCGATAAGTCGGTGCAGGCACCTGCAAAGCCTGCGCCGAAGAAAGCCATTCCGCAAACCCCCTTTTTTAAAGAGCTGGACCAGGCGCAAACCATCTTTAATCAGGGCAAGCCGCAGGTACTGGCGATGTTTAACGAAGCCCGTATGGGGCAGGGGCTGGATCTCGACTATACGATGGATCTGGTGGATGAGATTGCCGGGTCAATAACCCGTGAACCCACTGCACTGCTCAGCGTGGCGCGGCTGAAAAATCACGACGATTACACCTATTTGCACTCCATGGCAGTGTGCGGTTTGATGATCTCGTTGGGTAAAAAAATGGGGCTTGATGAGCACCAGCAGCGGCGTGTAGGCATGGGCGGATTGCTCCATGATGTGGGGAAATCGGCGGTGCCGCTTGAAATCCTCAACAAACCCGGCAAGCTCACTGAAGAAGAGTTTACCGTTATGCGTCAGCACCCGATTGTTGGTGCGCAGATGCTTATGGAGGCCGATGCGGGCGAAGACCTGCTGGATATCGCGCTGCATCATCATGAGAAATTTGACGGTAGTGGTTATCCGCATGGCCAGAAAGGGGAAGAGATCTCGCTGTTTTCCCGCATGGCCGCGGTGTGCGATGTCTATGATGCTGTCACCTCTAATCGTCCTTACCGCAAAGGCTGGACGCCCGCCGAGGCGATGCACAACATGCTGAGCTGGCGCGGCCATTTCGATAACACGCTATTGCACGCCTTTGTGCGCACCATTGGCATTTATCCGGTGGGATCGCTGGTGCGACTCGCGTCTGGGCGCGTGGCGCTGGTGGTGCAGGCTGGCGAAAAATCATTGCTGAAACCCAAAGTGCATGTGTTCTGGTCTTTACACGCGCAACGTGAAGTGAAACCTGAAGAGCTGGATCTCGGGGATTCGTTCTGCACCGACAGTATCACGGGGGCCGAAGACAATAGCCTGTGGCAGAACATCGACCTCAATCGTATCTGGGCACTGGAAACCGCCTAATTCGACTGCATTTTTATACTTTCTTTACGCCGGATTCCCGCCTTTTTACCCCTTCTTTATGCCGCGCCGCGCATGCTTGCAGCACTACCAAATCCTCTGGAGGTTGCTGTGAGCGTGGGCGTGATTACCGGCATCGTGCTGGTGTTTATCTTGTTGGGCTACCTGATTTATGCCCTGCTTAATGCGGAGGCATTCTGATGGCTGCGAATGCGTTTTTACTGATTGCGGTGTTCCTGCTGGTGCTGATGGTGCTGGCACAACCGCTGGGGCGTTTTCTTGCGGTACTGGTGGCCGACAAACCGCTGCTGCCGCGAACCGAGCGGGCGCTGTGGCGGCTGGCGGGCGTAGAAAACGGCGCGATGCGCTGGCCGCACTACCTGCTGGCGATTCTGCTGTTCAATGCGCTGGGTTTCTTGTTGCTACTGGCAATTTTGATGCTGCAAGGTTCGTTGCCACTGAACCCGCAACACCTGCCTAATCTGAGCTGGGATCTGGCGCTGAACACCGCCATCAGTTTTGTCACTAACACCAACTGGCAAGCCTACGCCGGCGAAAGCACGGTGAGCTACTTTAGCCAGATGGCGGGCCTCACGGTGCAAAACTTCCTGTCGGCGGCGACCGGTATTGCGGTGGCATTCGCGCTGATTCGCGGTTTTGCCAATCGCTCACTGGCTACGCTGGGTAACGCCTGGCGCGACCTGACGCGCATCACCGTTTATGTGTTATTGCCGATCAGCTTGTTGATGGCGCTGTTCTTCGTTTATCAGGGCAGCATTCAGACGTTTGAACCTTATCACGCACTCACCACGTTGGAAGGGACACAGCAAACGCTGCCGCTCGGTCCGGTGGCCTCGCAGGAAGCGATTAAAATGCTGGGCACTAACGGCGGGGGCTTCTTCAACGTTAACTCGGCCCATCCGTTTGAGAACCCGACCGCGCTGACCAACTTTGTGCAGATGCTGAGTATCTTCCTGATCCCCGCTGCGCTGTGCTTCACCTTTGGTCAGCATCTGGGCGACCGTCGTCAGGGCCATATGCTGCTGTGGGCGATGACCATCATGTTTGTGCTGGCAGTAGTGACCGTGATGTGGGCGGAGCTGCGAGGTAACCCGCACTTCCTGACGTTAGGGGCGGACAGCGCCATCAATATGGAGGGCAAAGAGACGCGCTTTGGCATCCTCAACTCCAGCCTGTTTGCGGTAATCACCACCGCTGCATCGTGTGGCGCGGTGAACGCCATGCATGATTCCTTCACCGCGCTCGGCGGAATGGTGCCGATGTGGCTGATGCAGCTGGGTGAAGTGGTGTTCGGCGGCGTAGGTGCCGGGTTGTACGGCATGCTGCTGTTTGTGCTGCTCGGCGTATTTATTGCCGGTCTGATGATTGGCCGCACACCTGAGTACATGGGTAAAAAGATCGACGTGTGGGAGATGAAAATGACCGCACTGGCGATTCTGGTGACGCCGACCCTGGTACTGCTGGGGACCGCACTGGCCATGATGACCGATGCCGGCCGCGCCGGTATGGCTAACCCCGGCATTCACGGCTTCAGTGAAGTGCTGTATGCCGTTTCGTCTGCATCTAACAACAACGGCAGTGCCTTTGCTGGCTTAAGCGCTAACACGCCGTTCTGGAACCTGTTGCTGGCCTTCTGCATGTTGATCGGGCGCTTCGGCATCATCATCCCGGTGATGGCAATTGCCGGTTCGCTGGCGGTGAAGAAAATCCAGCCGGTGGGCAACGGTACGCTGCCGACCCACGGCCCACTGTTTATCGCGCTGCTGATTGGCACCGTGTTGCTGGTGGGGGCGTTGACCTTTATCCCCGCGCTGGCACTCGGCCCAGTGGCGGAACATCTGCAATTAATTCAGGGATAACGGAATCATGAGTCGTCAACAACTGGCGCTGTTTGATGCGGCGTTAACGCGCACCGCCATGATCGATGCGGTGAAAAAACTCGACCCGCGCGTACAGTTTCGCAATCCGGTGATGTTCCTGGTGTGGCTGGGCAGCGTGCTGACCTCGCTGCTGGCTATCGGGATGCTCACCGGCCATCTGAGCGGCAATGCCGGATTTACCGCAGGGGTTGCCATCTGGCTGTGGTTCACCGTGCTGTTTGCCAACTTCGCCGAAGCGCTGGCGGAAGGGCGCAGTAAGGCGCAGGCCAACAGTCTGAAAGGCATCAGCAAAACCAGCGATGCGAAAAAACTGGCTGAGCCGCGCCACGGTGCCCAGTGGCACAACGTGGCGGCCGACACACTGCGAAAAGGCGATGTGGTACTGGTGGAAGCCGGTGACATCATCCCGTGCGACGGTGAAGTGCTGGAGGGGGGTGCTTCAGTGGATGAGAGTGCGATTACCGGTGAATCGGCTCCGGTGATCCGCGAATCCGGCGGCGATTTTTCGTCGGTCACCGGCGGTACGCGCATTCTTTCTGACTGGCTGGTGATTCAGTGCAGCGTCAATCCAGGCGAAACCTTCCTTGATCGCATGATCGCCATGGTGGAGGGCGCCAAACGCCGTAAAACACCAAATGAAATTGCGCTAACCATTTTGCTGGTGTCGTTGACCATCGTGTTCCTGCTGGCAACCGCAACCTTGTGGCCGTTCTCCGCTTATGGCGGTACGCCAGTGAGCGTGACGGTGCTGGTGGCGCTGCTGGTGTGCCTGATTCCAACCACCATCGGCGGCTTGCTGTCGGCGATCGGCGTGGCGGGGATGAGCCGCATGCTCGGCGCTAACGTTATCGCCACCAGCGGCCGTGCAGTGGAAGCGGCGGGTGACGTCGATGTGTTGATGCTGGATAAGACCGGCACCATCACGCTGGGTAACCGCCAGGCGACGCAGTTTATGCCTGCACCTGGCGTCACCGAGCAGCAGTTAGCGGACGCCGCGCAGTTGGCCTCGCTGGCGGATGAAACCCCGGAAGGGCGCAGTATCGTGGTGCTGGCGAAGCAAAAATTTAACCTGCGCGAACGCGATCTCAGCAGCATGGGGGCTAGCTTTATTCCGTTCTCAGCACAAACGCGCATGAGCGGCGTCAATGTGCAAGACCGCCTGATCCGTAAAGGCGCCGTTGATGCCGTTCGTCGCCATATCGAAGCCAATCACGGTCGTTTCCCGGCTGAAGTTAACGCCAGTGTGGAAGAAGTGGCGCGTGCCGGGGGCACACCGCTGGTGGTGGCTGAAGGGGCGCAGGTGCTGGGCGTGGTGGCGCTGAAAGATATTGTGAAAGGCGGTATCAAAGAGCGCTTCGCTGAACTGCGCAAGATGGGTATCAAAACCGTGATGATCACCGGGGATAACCCACTGACGGCGGCGGCGATTGCGGCAGAAGCGGGCGTGGATGATTTTCTTTCGGAAGCGACACCGGAAGCCAAGCTGGCGTTGATTCGCCAGTATCAGGCAGAAGGGCGCCTGGTGGCGATGACGGGTGACGGCACCAACGATGCCCCTGCACTGGCACAGGCCGATGTAGCGGTGGCCATGAACTCGGGTACGCAGGCGGCGAAAGAGGCTGGGAACATGGTCGATCTCGACTCCAACCCGACCAAACTGCTGGAAGTGGTGCACATCGGTAAACAGATGCTGATGACGCGCGGTTCGCTGACCACCTTCAGTATTGCCAACGACGTGGCGAAGTATTTCGCCATCATTCCAGCCGCCTTTGCGGCGACCTATCCGCAGCTCAATATGCTGAACGTGATGGCGCTGCACTCGCCGAACTCGGCGATTTTGTCGGCGGTGATCTTTAACGCGCTGGTGATTGTGTTCCTGATCCCGCTGGCACTGAAGGGCGTGAGTTATCGCCCGATGAGTGCTGCTGCTCTGTTGCGCCGCAACCTGTGGATTTACGGTGTGGGCGGACTCGTGGTGCCGTTTATTGGTATTAAAGCCATCGACCTGCTGCTGACGCTGTTTGGCCTGGTTTAAGGAGAAGAGAAATGAGTCAGTTACGTCCGGCTATTGTATTGTTAATACTGCTGACGCTGTTAACCGGCGCGGTTTATCCGTTGCTGACCACGGGTTTGGCGCAGTGGTGGTTCCCGTCTCAGGCCAACGGCTCGTTGATCGAGCAAGATGGCGCGGTGCGCGGCTCCGATCAAATCGGGCAAGCCTTCAGCCAGCCGGGACACTTTTGGGGCCGCCCGTCGGCCACCGGCGATACGCCTTACAACGCGTTGGCTTCCAGCGGTAGCAATCTGGCGGCGAGTAATCCGGCGCTGGATAAAGCCGTGGCGGAACGCGTGGCTGCGCTGCGCACCGCCAATCCACAGGCTCCTGCTGCGGTACCGGTTGAGCTGGTGACGGCATCGGCGAGTGGACTTGATCCGGATATTTCGCCGGAAGCCGCACTTTGGCAGGCACCCCGTATCGCTGCGGCACGCAATATGGCGCTGAAGGATGTGGAAGCGTTGATTGCCCGCAACACCGAACGCCCGCTGCTGCCGTTTATCGGTGAAGAGACGGTGAACGTGCTGCGACTGAATATGGCGCTGGATGCGTTGCAGGGATAAAACCCGGTACACATCAATACGGCATTGAATACGATGCGGTTTATAACGAGGTGCGCATCAATGCGGCATTGAATACGATGCGGTTTTTGACCAGGTGCGCATCAGTGTGCACCCTACAGGTTTGTAGGGGCGTCATTTATGGCGACCGTTTTGATGAGCGCGCCGATGACGACTACGCGATTTGTCGCACGTTGGTATGACGGATAACGAATGAACGATGAAATCACCCGCCCGGACCCCGATGCGCTGTTGCTCAATCACAGTGACAGCCATCGCGGTAAGCTGAAAATCTACTTCGGTGCCTGTGCGGGCGTGGGCAAAACCTTCGCCATGCTGCAGGAAGCACAGCGCTTACGTTCGCAAGGCCTTGATGTGCTGGCGGGGGTGGTGGAAACCCATGGGCGTGAAGAAACCGCTGCGCTGCTCAACGGCCTGGCGGTTTTGCCACGTCGCGCCACTGGGCGTTCACGGCACGCTGAATTCGACCTCGATGCGGCACTGGCACGCCACCCGGCAGTGATTCTGATGGACGAATTGGCGCACACCAACGTACAGGGTTCGCGTCATCCCAAACGTTGGCAGGACATCGAAGAGTTGCTGGAAGCGGGCATCGACGTGATCACCACCGTTAACGTGCAGCATCTGGAAAGCCTCAACGATGTGGTGGGCGGCGTGACGGGCATTCAGGTGCGCGAAACCGTACCCGATCCGTTTTTCGATAGCGCCGATGAGGTGGTGCTGGTGGATCTGCCACCGGACGATCTGCGTCAACGGCTGAAAGAGGGCAAAGTCTACGTCGGCGATCGCGCTGAACGTGCGATTGAAAACTTCTTCCGCAAAGGCAACTTGTTTGCCCTACGCGAACTGGCGCTGCGCCGTACCGCTGATCGTGTTGATGATCAGATGCGGGCCTGGCGCGATCAGCAAGGCCGCGACAAAGTGTGGCACACGCGCGACGCTATTTTGCTGTGCATCGGTGACGACACCGGCAGCGAAAAGCTGGTGCGCACCGCTGCGCGTTTAGCCGCCCGTCTCGGTAGTGAATGGCATGCGGTGTATGTAGAAACCCCGCGCCTCAATCGCCTGCCGGAAGCGCGTCGTCGCGCTATTCTGCGCACCCTGCAACTGGCGCAGGAACTCGGTGCGGAGACGGCCACGCTCTCTGATCCCGATGAAGCCCGGGCCGTGCTGCGTTACGCACGTGAGCACAACCTCGGCAAAATTGTCACCGGACGCCAGCCACAGCGACGCTGGCGGCGCGACAGCTTTGCTCAGCGTTTGGGGCAGCTCGGCCCAGACCTCGATTTACTGGTGGTGGCACTGGATGAACCGGTGCGCGACGCGCCGCATCCGCTGGGCGGTAAACAGGCCAACAGTGATAAGTGGCGGCTGCATCTGCGCGGCTGCCTGATGGCGATTGCGCTGTGCATTCTGGTGACGACCGTGGGTCGCTGGCTGTTGGTGGAGTTCGATCCGGCCAACGGCGTGATGATTTATCTGTTGGCCGTGGTGTTAGTCGCGCTGCGCTTTGGCCGCTGGCCTTCGGTGTTTGCCACGGTGATCAATATCCTGGCCTTTGACCTGTTCTTTGTCGCCCCCACCGGCACCGTGGCGGTATCGGATTTGCAGTATCTGGTGACCTTCGCGGTGATGCTGGCGGTAGGGGTGATCGTCGGGAACCTGACAGCAGGCGTGCGCTATCAGGCTAAAGTGGCGCGCTATCGTGAACAGCGTGCGCGCCATCTGTATGAGATGGCGAAATCGCTCGGCAGCGCGCTTACGCCGCAGGATATCGCCGCCACCAGCCAGCGCGTGATTGATGTCACCTTGCAGGCACGCAGCCAGCTGCTGCTGCCGGATGAGCAGGGTGAGTTACAGGCGGTGGGTGAGAGCAGTATTGGTACGCCGCCCGATCTCGGCATCGCCAAATGGAGCTTTAGCAAAGCGCAACCCGCAGGGGCAGGCACCGATACCTTGCCTGCGGTGCCGTATCAAATTCTGCCGTTGAAAAGCGGGAGTCACTGCCGGGGTTTATTGGTGGTTGAGCCAGAGAATCTGCGCCAACTGATGATTCCCGAACAGCAGCGTCTGGTGGAAACCTTCACGGTGTTGATCGCCAACGCGCTGGAGCGCATGGCGCTGTCGCAGAGTGAAGCGGCCTCACGGCTGGCGGCAGAGCGTGAGCAACTGCGTAATGCC
The DNA here is from genome assembly GCF_000963995.1 of Pantoea sp. SM3. Lineage (NCBI taxonomy): Bacteria > Pseudomonadati > Pseudomonadota > Gammaproteobacteria > Enterobacterales > Erwiniaceae > Pantoea > Pantoea sp. SM3. Next base: position 136,526 of record NZ_JZRD01000007.1, on the reverse strand, counting down.
CTGCTATCGGCACTTTCACACGACCTGCGAACCCCGCTGACGGTGCTGTTCGGTCAGGCGGAAATGCTGATGCTGGATTTGGCCGGGGAGGACTCAAAATATGTCGGGCAGGCCAATCAGATTCGTGAGCAGACGTTAAGCACCATTCGGCTGGTGAGCAATATGCTGGATATGGCGCGTATTCAGTCCGGCGGTCTTAACCTGCGCGAAGAGTGGGTGGCGCTGGATGAAATGATTGGCGGCGCGCTGAGCAGTATGGGGCCGTCGCTAACAGGACACGATTTTGCACTCGATTTGCCGCCGGAATTGGTGCTGATCAAAGGCGACAGCGCGATGTTAGAGCGCGTGTTCACCAACCTGATTGAGAACAGCCTCAAATATGCCGGTAACGCCGCGCAGCATGGCATTCGCGCCTGGCGTGATAAAGAGCGGCTGGAGATTGCGGTGTGGGACAACGGTCCGGGCATCGCCGTTGAGAACATGACGCGTATTTTCGACAAGTTTGCGCGCGGTGATAAGGAGTCGGCTGTGCCCGGTGTCGGGCTGGGTTTGGCGATCAGCAAAACCATAATTGAATCCCATCGCGGACGCATCTGGGCGGAAAATCGACCGGAAGGGGGCGCAGAGTTTCGCTTGTCACTACCGCTGCCAGCGGCCCCTGAAATTTCTGAAGAACCGCTGAAATAACTTCACACAAGTTCGGTTATAATCGACCACTTGTCTGTTGATTAATGGGAAATTATGGAACGTTTTATCGAGAACCTGATGTATTCATCGCGCTGGTTGCTGGCACCGGTTTACATTGGACTTTCGCTGGGGCTGCTGGCGCTGACCGTTAAATTTTTCCAGGAAATTTTTCACCTGTTGCCCAACATTCTCAGCATTGCTGAGAACGATCTGATTCTGCTGCTGCTGTCGTTGGTCGACATGACGCTGGTCGGCGGCTTGCTGGTGATGGTGATGCTCTCTGGCTATGAAAACTTTGTGTCCAAGCTGGATATTGATGAGAACAAAGAGAAGCTGAGCTGGCTGGGCAAGATGGATTCCGGCTCGCTGAAGAACAAAGTCGCGGCCTCAATTGTGGCGATTTCATCGATCCACTTGCTGCGCATCTTTATGGACGCGCGCAACGTCGAGAACAGCAAGCTGATGTGGTACGTGATTATCCACCTGACCTTTGTGCTGTCGGCCTTTGTGATGGGCTGGCTGGATAATATGTCGAAGGTGGAGAAGAAGTAATGTCGTGTGCCGGGTGCGCATCAATGCGCACCTTACGATAATCAGCATCACCCCCAAAATCTGCACCCTACGAAAAATCCACATCATTCCCGAAAGTCTGCACCCCTGGTAAAATCAGCATCATCCCCGAAAGTCTGCACCCCTGATAAAATCAGCATCATTCCGCGTAGGGGCGCCACTCATGGCGCGCTGGTCAAACACCGCAATAATATTGCGCCCTGGTTAATCACGGCGTTGCTACTTCACCCTGTTCAAACACCGCGTTGATGTTGCGACCTGGTCAATCACCGCACCGGCTGTGCCCCGGCCAGTTTCGGCATAACTTCCCTAATCATCGCGAAAAAATGCCGCATCCTGGCAGGATAATAACTGGCCCACGGATAGGTGAGCCACACCGGTAGCGGCGGTGCTTGCCATTCGGGCACCAGTTGAATCAGATTCCCTTCGGCCAAATCCTCCTGTACCACCCACGAAGAGATAATCGCGGCGCCCATGCCCGCCAGGGCGGCTTTGCGGACGGCATATAAACTGTCACTGGCGAGACGGGGCGCAATCGCCAGGTTCATCGGCTGAGCATCACTCAACCGCTGTAGCGCCAGCTCGTTGCGATAAAAGCTGGTTAATGCCAGCCAGGGCAAGTCGGGGAGTTGAGTGACGTCCTCCACGGGCGGATATTGCGCCAGCAGTGAGGGCGCCGCCACCACAAAGCGTGGGACCTCAGCCAGTAGAATCGCCACCAGCGAGGGATCGTTCACCACGCCAACCTGAATCGCGCAGTCGACATTTTCGCTGATGAAATCTGGCGTGCGGTCATTGAGCATCCACTCCACCGTCAGGCGTGGATAGCGCTGCAGATACGCCACCAGTGGGTCAATCAGTTGGTCCTGGCCAAAAGCGTGCGGCGCCCGCACGCGCAGCGTACCGATTGGATCGTCGTTGGAACCGGTTAGCTCATCTTCCAGCGCATGCCAGGTTGCCAGCAACTGTCGCGCCTGGGCATAGCAGCGCTCACCATCATCGGTGAGTTTCAGTGCGTGGGTGGTACGCAGAATCAGCTTGAGACCCAGCCGCTGTTCTAGCGCCTGCAAACGGCGACTAATGGTGGGCTGCGTGGTGCCCAACTGTGCCGCCGCCGCTGACAGCGACCCACTTTCAACAATGCGGATAAAGGTCTGCATCAATTCAATGCGGTCAATACTGGTTGGATTGTTCATACGCACCACGCATAACAGTTCTGTTATTGATGAGTCTACCGCGTATGGCCGTGACGCGCTTTAATAAGCGCACTTTCACGGGGGAATCCACTATGTCAGCCATTTCGCAATCTACTGCATTGCCAGCTGAAAAACTGCCAGCGCCGCTGGTGTTCACGCTTGCTGCAGGTGCCGGGCTTAGCGTGGCATCGATTTACTACAGCCAGCCGATGCTGGATATCATCAGCAAACAATTTAACGTCGGTATCGGCAGCGTGGGTATGGTGCCAATGCTGACCCAGGCGGGATATGCACTCGGTATTCTGCTGCTGGCACCGCTCGGTGACCGCCATGACCGCCGCACCATTATTCTGATAAAGGGCCTGATGCTGGTCGCCGCGCTGTTGCTGTGTGGCTTCTCTGGCGGCCTTAACGCGTTACTGATCGCCAGCTTTGTCACCGGCTTAACCGCTACCGTGGCGCAGGACATCGTGCCTGCTTCGGCGGCTCTCGCGCCAGAGCGCAGCCGCGGTAAAACCGTTGGCACGGTGATGACCGGCTTGCTGGTCGGTATTCTGCTGTCACGCGTGGTGAGCGGCGTGGTGGCGGAATATCTGGGCTGGCGTACCATGTACATGGTGGCGGCGGTTGCCGTGCTGTTGATTAGCCTGGCGCTGTGGCGTGTGTTGCCGCGCTTCAAACCGGGCACCTCTGTCAGCTATCCGCGTCTGCTGCTGTCGCTAGCGCACCTGTGGCAGCATCACCAGACGCTGCGCCGTGCGGCGATAGCACAGGGTTTGCTGTCAGTGGCATTCAGCGCTTTCTGGTCAACACTGGCGCTGATGCTGAGTGAACGCTTCCATTTTGATAGTGCAATAGCGGGGGCATTTGGTCTGGCGGGTGCAGCGGGTGCGCTGGCGGCGCCGTTGGCGGGAAGCGTGGCGGATCGCATCGGCCCTGCACGTGTCACCCAGTATGGTGCCACGCTGGTGATGGCGTCCTTTGCGCTGATGTTCCTGCTGCCACTGTTGCCGGTTCCGGCTCAGATCGGCCTGATCATCATCAGCACCATCGGCTTCGATTTGGGCGTGCAGGCCACGCTGGTGGCGCATCAGACACTGGTCTACAGCCTGGCACCAGAAGCGCGTAGCCGACTGAATGCGCTGATGTTTACCGTGGTATTTATCGGCATGGCGACCGGTGCGGCACTCGGAAGCCTGGCGCTGGCGCACTTTGGCTGGACCGGCGTGGTGGCGCTCTCCACACTTGCCGCTGCGCTTGCGTTGCTGATTCGTCTGGCGAGTCGTCAATTGAAAAACTGATCGTCAATCCTGTGCCAGGATTAAGGGAGAATGTTATTTAAAAACGGAGCGTTATGAACTTCCTGGCCTGGACCGCCGCCACCGGTGGTCTGTTACTTCTGATGTCACTGGCTTCCGGTTGGATACACCGTGGGCCAGTGACCTCGTTTGGGCTCTACCTGCTTGCAGGCATCTTGTGTGGTCCGTGGGTCTTCAATCTGCTGCAAATCGACATCATCGGGCACGCCAATCTTGCCGCCCACCTCACCGAAATCGCCATGGCAGCCTCGCTGTTTATCACCGGGCTCAAGTTACGTCTCCCGCTCAACGCACATGCCTGGCGTGTCGGCGTGCGATTGGCCTTCCCCGCGATGTTGCTTACCGTAGGCGGTATGACGCTGCTGGTGCATTGGATGACCGGCTTCGATTGGGCGCTGTCACTGGCATTTGGTGCCATCGTGGCACCCACCGACCCGGTACTGGCGAGTCTGATTTCCGTCAACGATGCGCGTGATGATGACGCGTTGCGTGTGGCGCTCTCCAGCGAAGCGGGCATGAACGATGGTTCGGCGCTGCCGTTGCTAATGTTGGCGCTGCTGTTGCTGGCGCCTGAAAGCATGGATATCAGTCATTGGGGCACATGGGCGTTGAAAGACGTGTTGTGGGCTATCGCGGGCGGGCTGGGTATCGGTTATTTGCTAGGACGTTTGATCGGGCAATTAGCGACCCAGTTGCGCAGCGCCCACGAGGATATTGCCCCCAACGATTTTCTCGCACTGGCCCTGATTGCGCTGAGTTATGCAGCGGCGCAAGCCGTGGATGCTTCTGGCTTCCTCGCCACCTTTGCGGCGGGCGTGGGGCTGCGACGTGCGGAACTGCGGGTGGTGAAGCACTATCCGCAAGAGGAGTTGTCAGAAGAAGAGCAATACCTGCCCGCAGAAGCGCGGGTCAATCCCAACCAAAGGCTGGCACACGGTGGCAGCGGTATGGTGAAATCAGTGGGCCTGGTGGTCGGCGATGCGTTGTCATTTGGTGATACCATCGAGCGGCTGCTGGCCGCCGCGATGATGGTGGTGCTGGGAGTCACACTGGCGCAGCACTGGAACCTGACCGGCATTGGCCTCGCACTGCTGCTGTTCGTGATAGTGCGTCCGCTGGCGGTGTGGATCACCACCTGGCGCTGCGAAATTCCCCTGATGCGCCGCCTGCTGATTGGCTGGTTAGGGATTCGCGGCATCGGCAGTATTAATTACATCGCTTATGCCTGGGTGCACGGCATGCGTGGCCCGCAGGCAGAGCAAATGGTGGATATGGCGTTGACGTTAGTGGTGTGCAGCATCGTGCTGCACGGCATCACGGTGACGCCGTTATTAAACTGGCGTGCCGCCCGTCAGGCGGCGCGTGCGCAACATAATCAAAAGTGATTTTCTGGAAATTACTGGAGTCTGTTATGAAAGCCATATTGATCGCCCTCGTTGGGCTCTCGCTTTCCGCCCCTCTCTTCGCCGCTGACGGTGATAACACCAGCGAAGAGAATGTGTATGCCAGCCAGCTATGCCATCTGGTGAGCACGGAAAAAAAGACCAGCGATCTGGATACCTATACCGCGAAGATGAAGTCTCAGCTGGCCGCCAGCCAGTCTTCTTCGGCGATGGATAAGCCTGAATTCAATGAAGAAACGGCGCAGGAAGTGATCAGCGCCTGGATGGAACTGGGCGAGGATGAGCGTGCGCAGCTGCGCCATAATCAGCAGCAGTGTGAGCAAACTGTGATGACCCAATTCCAGCAGCAAGATTAAATCCCCGTCATACTTCAAACTGTAGCGGCGTTGGCTGCGTTTGTTCGCCCCGGTCACTTACTACAGTAAGCTCCCGGTGACTCACGCACTTGCCGCCTTGCCACAGCTCGAATTATTTAGGGGATTAAATCCCCGTCATACTTCGCACTGTAGCGGCGTTGGCTGCGTCTGCTCACTCCGGTCACTTACTGGAGTAAGCTCCCGGGGTGAGAGGGATTGCATCCACGCCATACCTTGAGCGTTAGCGGCAAATGTTATGCAAATTAACGATAAAATAAGCGCCTTTTTAGGCGCTTTTTTAATGGATCTTTTGTACAAAATGCGTACATAATCGCCAGCGTTGAAATCAGACACGCATCACATAACGAGACGCAGCCCACAAGGCTGACATGTTTTTTTCAATACTGGCTACTGGGCATGAAACTTACACGGCGTCACTTTTTGTTGGCAACCGGGGCAACCGCGCTCTCGATGACCACAGGCAAACTGTTTGCCCGTGATGACATCATCCCATTGTGGCCTGACGATCCGCCGGGCGGCGGCGGGCCGTCTGGACTATTGAAAGTCAGTATGAACGGCTCCTGGACAAATATCGTTTCTCCAGCCATTCAACGCTTCCGGCCTGAAAATCCGAATGGCGAAGCGGTGATTGTGGCGGCTGGCGGCGGCTACCGCTTTATCGGCATGGGGCGCGAAGCCTGGCCCGTCGCGCGTTGGTTGAATGCCAATGGCTATACCGTTTATGTGTTGAGTTATCGCTTGCCAGGAGAAAAGTGGCAGGCGGGCAACCTCGCGCCGCTGCAGGATGCGCAGCGCGCTATTCGTCTGGTGCGTTCGATGGAACGTAAAGTGCACTTGCTCGGCTTCTCTGCCGGCGGACATCTGTTGGGTATGGCGGCCGCGCGCCCCGATTTCACCACCTATCCTGCGCAAGACCCGCTTGACCAGATCCGTCCAACGGCCGATAGCGTTGGCCTGATCTACCCGGTCATCACCCTTGAAGCGCCGTATCAGAACACCAAGACGCACCTGATGATGGTAGGCGATCACGCGACGCCCACCCAGGAAGCGAACTGGTCAGTGCAGAATTATGTCACCCGACAATATCCACCGACGTTCCTCGCCCAGGCGGAAGATGATCACACCTCCAATCCCCATAACACTGAAATGATGCGCGATGCCTGCCGTCGTATGCAGGTACCGGTCGAGTTGATTGAACTCAGCAGTGGCGGGCACGGGTTTGGTCTGGGTAAAGCGGGTTCGCCTGCCGCGCTGTGGGATCAGGCGTATGTGCGCTGGCTGGATCTGCACAGCTAACCGGACAGAAAAACAGATTACCCAAAGAGACTGACCACAAAAGTGTTATCTATGGAGTCGGTCTGATCTGCTCGTCCTGTGCCGGTTGTGCGCGTCTGACACATGGACGCATCACGTCAAATTAAAATAGCGATCCGGCTGATGCGGTTCCGGCAGCGGGAAATCGTTATTCATCGCCTTCAAATTACGTTCGATATTGACGCACAGCGCATCCAGCGGCAGATGATTAGGCGCAGTGCCAAACGGATCTTCCAACTCCTCGGCCAGTGACTCCAGCGACAGGAAGGTGTAGGAAATAAACACCGACACCAGCGGCGTCATCAGATGCAAATCCGCCACCAGCGCAAACGGCAGCAGGGTACAGAACAGATACACAGTGCGGTGCAGAATCAAACTGTAGGCAAACGGGATCGGCGTGCTGGCCAGACGATCGCAGCCTCCCAGATATGCCGACAGCAGATTGAGATTCTCATCAATACTCTGCCAGACAATATCCGATACCAACCCTTCATCGCGCCGCTGCGCCAACCACTCGCCCATACATAACAGCGTCTGCGAGGTCGGCATAGGGTGGCCCAGCACCGCGCGTTGCCATTTTTCCGGCAGCAAACGCGCTAAGTCAGCCTGCGCATCGGTTTTGCGCAGTCGGTGTTTCAAGGCCCAACTGAATGCCAGCTGCAATCCAATAAACTCCTGCACCTGTTCTTCACTGACGCCACGAATCGTTTTTATCTGACGCAGCAGCGAGCGCTGGGCGATGTGCGTATTGCCCCACAGCGTGCGTGCCTCAATAAAGCGTGCATAGCTGGCGTTGTTGCGGAAGCCGAGAAACACCGCGATCGACACACCAATCAAGCTGAATGGTGCCGTGGTGAGGTGAATGCCGAACGTGGAATACCAGGGATAACCGATGATGGCGATCACCGACATCAGCAGGTTGAGTGACAGGCGAAATACAATGCTTACCAGTACCGAGCCATGCCAGTCGAACAGCCGGAGGAACCAGTGTTGATGAGGACGTACGATCATTTTTGCGATGGTGTTTTTTATGATTTAGTCAGCACAGGTTACGCCCGTCATTGCCGTATAAGCAATGCGAAAGTCAGGTATTTTCACCACAAATACAGACGCTGTAAGCTGGTTTTATCTTTATAAATCAATCTTCTAAAAACAGTTTGAACAAGTTGTAAAATTCTTTGCGTTATCTCTTCGCGGCCCCTTTCTCTAAAGTTCATTCCAGCAGCACAACACCCAAATTTAAAAACACTTTAGAGGAATACATCATGTCTAAACTTGACCTGCTCGACCCACAGAACTCTACTCTGATCTTCATCGACCACCAGCCGCAGATGGCCTTCGGCGTCGCCAATATTGATCGCCAGCAGCTCAAAAATAACACCGTCGCTTTGGCAAAAGCGGGCAAAGTTTTCGACGTGCCGGTGATTTATACCTCTGTAGAAACCGAAAGCTTCAGCGGCTACATCTGGCCAGAACTGCTGGCGGTGCATCCGGAATCCAGGCCGATTGAGCGTACTTCCATGAACTCATGGGAAGATGCCAAATTCGTTGAAGCCGTAAAGAAAACCGGTCGTAAAAAGCTGATTATCTCCGCACTGTGGACGGAAGTGTGCCTGACCTTCCCGGCCCTGATGGCGCTGAAAGAGGGCTTTGAAGTGTACGTGGTGACCGATACTTCAGGTGGCACCAGCGTCGATGCCCACGAGCGTTCGATTCAGCGCATGGTACAGGCCGGTGCGGTGCCAGTGACCTGGCAGCAAGTATTGTTGGAGTACCAGCGCGACTGGTCACGCAAAGAAACCTACGATGCGGTGATGGATCTGGTGCGTGAGCACAGCGGCGCATACGGCATGGGCGTGGATTACGCTTACACCATGGTGCACAAAGCGCCACAGCGTCAGGCTTGAGTTACGACTGGCGCGGCAGGCTGATTTTCAGCGCATCGATAAACAGCCGCAGCGCCATCGACTGATGCTGGTTGGGCGGGAACCACAATGCCATCCCCGCCGACTGCACCCGCCAGTCGGCGAGCAGTTCCACTAACTGACCCGATTGCAGCGCCGCTTCGGCGTAAAGCGACGGTACATAAGCAATGCCCAATCCGCTGATGGCCGCGCTGGTCATCAGCGCGTTATTGTCCAGCGTAATCAAGCCCGGCACATCTATCTCACCGCTCTCTCCCGCCTTTGCATACTCCCAGCGATAGCGCTTGCCGCTTGGCAGCCGGTGGCGAATGCACTGCTGTTGCAGTAAATCCTGCGGCTGCTGCACCGGCGGGTGCGAGGCCAGATATTCAGGGGAAGCGACGGTGATAAAGTGCAATGGACCACCCAGCGTAATCGCCACCATATCCTGCGGCACATCTTCCATTAACCGAATGCCGGCATCGAATCCGGCTGCGGTGATATCCACCAGTTCACCTTGCGCGGCTAGATCGAGCTGGATATTGGGGTACTCGGCGCAAAATCCCGGCACCACCTTTTCCAGCAGGATGCTAATTGCCGCATCGCTGGCGCTGATGCGTAAGGTGCCTGTGTGCTGCTGGCGGCGCGCGCTGACATCGTGCAGCACTTCATCCATTTCATTCAGGAGTGGAGCGAGGCGATCGATGAGCTGTTGCCCGGCATCGGTGAGCGATACGCTGCGGGTTGTGCGCTGAAAAAGCTGTACCCCCAGATTCTGTTCAAGCGTTTTCACCAGATGGCTGAGTGAAGAGCGTTTCAGGCCGAGCATCTCAGCGGCGCGACGGAAGCTGCGTTGCTCACCCAGTGTTTTAATGGCCTGCAATTCATGCCAGGAAGGTCTTCTCATTGGTGGATTTTCCTCACCAGGTCATGCGCGATTAGGGAGACGATAGCCACCAGTAAAGCGATCTATCATCGGGTTTTCAACCGGAGGACGACAAAATGAAAACCTGGTTAATTACCGGTGCCAGCAGTGGGCTGGGCCGTTTAATGAGTGAAGATTTACTGGCGCGTGGCGATCGCGTGCTGGCTTGCGTGCGCCGCATTGAGGCAATGGCAGATCTGCAAGCGCGATACGGTGAGCAGTTACAGGTCATGATGCTGGATTTGGCGAACACCGCCAGCATTGCGCCAGCCATCGCGCAGGCATTTGCCAATGTTGAGCGCGTCGATGTGGTGGTGAGCAATGCCGCTTATGGTCTGTTTGGTGCTGCGGAAGAGCTGAGCGATGCGCAGATTGATCGCCAGATCGCCACCAACCTCACCGGCTCCATTCAGCTGATTCGCGCCGTGATTCCATTGTTGCGCCATCAGGGCGGCGGGCGCATCGCGCAGGTTTCCTCGGAAGGTGGGCAGGTGGCTTATCCCAACTTCAGCCTTTATCACGCCAGCAAGTGGGGCATTGAAGGATTTGTTGAAGCAGTACGGCAGGAAGTGGCCAGCTTTGGCATCGATTTCCTGCTGGTAGAGCCGGGGCCAACCGCCACTAACTTTGGTGCCGGATTGGATATTGCCGAGCCGCTGGATGCTTATCATGATTCGGCTTCAGGCCAACTGCGCCGCGCGATCTTGTCGGGTGATTTCGTGATTAAGGGAGATGCCGCAAAATCTGTCACCGCCATGATCGCCACACTGGATCAGCCTGCCATGCCGCTGCGCTTAGCGCTGGGCAGCACAGCGTTTGACAATATTGAGGCCGCACTGGAACGGCGCCTGGCTGAGTTACGTGCGCAAAAAGCCGCCGCGTACGGGGCGGATGTTTAATCCAGCAGTTGCTGCAATACGGTAATGTGGCTCTGCTGATCGAGTTTGGTGGCGGTCAGCAGCGTCACTTTTTGCTTTTCCATCCGCTGTTTCAGCTCGGCGAGCGCTGCGTTTTGTTGCAACTCGGCACGATACTGCTTTTCGAAATGGGCGAAATCAATGGTTTCGCTGTGTAGCGCTTTGCGTAATGCGGCAGAAGGCGCGATGTCCTTCAACCACGCATCGCAGTGCAGATCGACTTTTTTAATGCCACGCGGCCACAGCCGATCGACCAAAACCCTGTAGCCATCCTGTTCGCTGATCTCGTCATAGACCCTTTTCACATCAACCATCATTGCGCTCCTTTACCGCACATTGTAGCAGGCAGGGATTGAGCATAACTGCCACACTTAGCGTCAGTTTTTACCAGGTGCGCATAAATGCGCACCCTACGATTGAACATGAAACCCTGGGATTGCCATTTATCTGGTCGTATACACGGCATCCAACAGGGTGGGGTCGCCATGTATCTGATCGAACACACTGCACCCAACATTGTAGGGTTGCCATTTATGGCGACCGTTACCAAGGAGAACTGCAATCATGCAAGCGATGATCCTGAAACAGCCCGGTGGTTTAGCGCATCTGCAACTGGCGGATCTGCCCGATCCGGGTAAACCCGCCGCCGGAGAGATCCGCGTGGCGATCCACGCGACGTCACTCAACTTCCACGATCTGCTGGTGGCTGATGGATCGATTCCTACCGAGCAGGATCGCATCATGATGGCGGACGGCGCGGGTGTGGTCGAAGAGGTCGGGGCGGGCGTCACGGACTTTAAGCCCGGTGACCACGTGGTGTCCTGCTTCTTCCCGCAGTGGCAGGACGGTTTACCCTTTGCCCAGGTCGGCAATTTCACCCAGACACCCGGCGATGGAGCAAATGGTTTTGCCGCTGAAGTGGTGGTGCGTCCGGCCCATCACTTTACGCTCGCCCCGCGTGGCTGGCGCCATGCTGAAGCGGCAACCATTACCACGTCCGGCCTGACGGCGTGGCGCGCATTGGTAGGGGATGCACAAATCAAAGCGGGCGATACCATCGTCACGCTCGGTACCGGCGGCGTGTCGATCACCGCACTGCAAATTGCCAAAGCGATGGGTGCACGGGTGATTGTCACCTCCTCGTCAGATGAGAAGCTCGCCAGAGCACAGGCGCTGGGTGCCGATGCGGGCATCAACTATCGCAGCACGCCGGAGTGGGGCAAAGCCGTTCAACAGCTGACGGATGGCAAGGGGGCCGATGTGGTGATTGAACTCGGTGGGCCGGGCACCATGGCGCAGTCGATCGAGGCAGTGCGCGTCGGCGGTCATATTGCGCTGATTGGCGTACTGACCGGGCGCGAAGGGGTGATCCCCACCTCGCTGTTAATGGCAAAACAGGCACGTATTCAGGGCCTGATTGTCGGGCATCGCCGTCAGCAGCAGGACTTTGTGCGGGCGTTAGAGCAAACCGGTATTCGCCCCGTGATCAGCGACAGCTACGGTACCTTGAGCGACCTGCCAGCGGCGTTTAAACATCAGCAGTCAGCAGGGCATTTCGGCAAGATTACGGTGGAGTGGTAATAAGGTGAGCCTGTTTCCCCTATAAGGAAACAGGCGTCAGCACATCAGTAGTAATCACCGTGGCGGTAATCCCATGATGGGAAGATATCTGACAGCAGCGCCATGATTTTATCGACATCCAGGCCTTTACGAATCAGCACCGGGCACGGCGTGATTTTACGTTCACCGTTTTGCTGCGGGATCAGACGACCTTCGCTATCCACCATCGACACCATCACACCCTGTTCGTAGCGCACTTTATTTTCGTCGTTGGGCTGAATGGATTTCACGTAGTCATTGGCTTCAATAATTAAATCAGCACGCGCTTCAATACGTTCGCCAATACCTTCAACCAGACCACGGTTTCCCTGACCCGATGGGTTGGCGGAACTGGCGAAGGAGAATTTCCCGTGCTCTTCCCACAGCGCTTTCGCAATATTTTCACCGGGACGGCCAAATTTAATCACGAAGCAGCTGGTCTGGCGTCCATCCATCATCAGTTCTTTAGAACCGTCAGCCGGAATACGCGCCAGCGCCTCTTCGCGCCACGGTAAAATACAGCCCAGCAGGATATCTTGATCCCAATGCTGCTGATAAAGCTGGTCAATTTCCGGCGTCAGTTGAGCCAGTGAACGCAGTTGTTCCAGCGAGCCACACAGCACTACGCCAGGCTTGTTGCGCTTGCGCTGCTTGGCTTCGAACTTACGCTCTAACCCGGCTTTATCGGAGGTCATGATGATGTAACCGACTTTCGTTGGGCTCACAATCATACCGCCGTCTTGTGACAGAATGTCGATGGCTTCAGGTTGTAACCCGCCATTCCACGTTATTTGTTTACCGCTCATGGATCTACCCTATCTGCGTATCAATAGATGACGTGCAGGAATATTACCTGCAATGAAATTAAGGAATTAATTAACCGGATATTAAGTCGGGATTAATTTTTTTGCAAAACCATGCTGGCGATAATAGTACGATATTTAAAAGCTTTGCAACTGATGAAAATAACGATGGAATGTATAGGGTTAATTTAAAATAACACGCGGGAATTGTAGTGTTATTTAAACAGGGCGCTGAATAAGCCTTTCAGCGCCAGGGTTAATTAAAATATCAGGGCGTGTGCCACACCGCGTAGCGCGATGCCAAGAATAATGCCCGGCACGGCGAAACGAAACAGACGCGGGAAACGGCTCGACAGACCCAGGAAGATACCAATACCCGGCAGGTCAAAGGTCTGAATCAACCAGCCCGCCGAGGCATTAATGTTATGCGCGCTGTAGAGCCCCTTTTCCACCAATCCCGCCACCACGCCGTAATACGCAGTACCGCCTGCCAGACATTTGGTCAGGGCAGGCAGAATGTAGACTTCGGAGATGTTGAGCCTATCCAGCAGCGGAGAAACCAGCCGGGTGAGCATCTCAATGCCACCGGATTCTTTCAAAATGCCGACCACCGAAAGAGACAGAATCAGCATCGGCAGTGAGCCCAGCGCCAGGCGAATCGCATCCGCACCCGCACTGTTGATGATGGCAATCAGCCCCATCTTGCTTTCATTATTCGCAACGGCTTCATCTTCATTGAGCAGCGCCGCATCAGAAAGTTTGCGGCCAAAGAAGTGGTAAGTGGCCGCTGCGGCCAGCACGCCGCCGCAGATGGAGATCAGCAGTGCCGCAGTCCAGTTCAGTCCTGCGGGAATCAACGGATAAAACGCGTTGGCTTGCCCCATGGCAAACAGCATCGCCAGCGTGGCCGCCATATGACGATCGGAGGTGCCGCGCTTTTCCATAATCGCTAATGCCGCTAACGGCGCAGCGAAACTGACAAAGTTCAGTTGGATCAGGGCAAATAACGCCAGCCCGGTAATACCCAAAGGTTTTAATAACGGAGTGGAATGACGAACCACAAAATCCAGCACGCCTTTCACTTCCAGATATTTCATGATGAATAGCATCACCACCATGATAGGAATAAGCGTGTACAACGCGACATCTACCGAGGCTTTGCCCGCAGACATAATAATGCTGATGATATTCATGCGGTTGCCTGAACCTCGAACCACGGCTTAATACCGATAAACATGCTGCTCCCCTTGCCTTAAAAAATGCATAAAAATGCCAGCGCGAAGTGCGCTAGCTAAGGGATTAATAGTATCCCGGTGGCGTAAGCTTGAGTAGTGAAGAAATTAAATTTTATCTTGCAGGAAATGGCAGGGTGAAATAACCGTGCACCGACGTTTGTGCGGCGCACGGAAATATTATTCGACGTTTATTCGCTTATCTGACGAATATTACGCGCGGTACTCTGCAATAATTTAAATGCATCATAACGGTGCTGATGCAGTGGCGAAACCGACGGCTCCGGATGCCAGCCCTTTTCATCGGTGGTCATGTTGGCCATCGCCGAGGTGACGTCGGAATATACGCCACTGGCGGCAGCGGCAAGAATCGCTGAACCCAGTAATACCGGCTCAGGGCAGTGGGTGGATTGCACAGGAAGCTGGCAGCTGTCCGCCAGCAGTTGGCGTACCAACGAGTGTTGCCCCGCGCCGCCGCTGATGACAATCGACTGCGTGACAATGCCTTTGCTGGTTTGCGCCTCAATGATTTGGCGCAGGCCGTAGCCGAGGCTGCACAAGCCAGCGATATACAGTGCGATCAGGCTGGCCTCGTCATTATCCATGCCCAAACCGCAAATCACCGCTCGCGCGTAAGGGTCGCCAAAGGGGGCGCGATTACCCGCAAATTCCGGCACGATATGCAGACCTTCGACTAAATCCACCGTTGCTGATTCACCGCGAGCGTGCTGCAAAGCCTGTTCCGCGAGGTACACCGGCAGTGAAAGGCCAGCGGTATCGGCGGCCTGCTGTGCCCTTGCAGCCGCTGGATGCATCTCCAGCAGGCGATCGATGGCGGCGCCCGCCGCGCTTTGTCCACCTTCACTCAACCATAAACCCGGCACCATCGCCGAGTAATACGGGCCCCACACACCTGGCACAAATGCGGCCTCACGCGTGGGTGTCATGGTGCAGGATGAGGTGCCAAATACGTAGGCGAGTTTGTCTTCCGGGCTGCCATCTGCGCCCAACGTACCGACGCCACCTGCATGGGCATCGATTAACCCAGCGGCCACTGGCGTGCCTGCGGGTAAACCGAAGTCGGCGGCGGCCTGAGTGGTTAAACCGCTTCCACATGGCGTGCCAGGCTCGACGATGCGTTGCCCAATGCGCGCAAACTTCTCCTGGGCGAATTCCGGTAAACCAATGGCGTGGAAGTAGTCGCTATCCCAGCGCTGTTCATGCGCCAGATAGTTCCATTTACAGGTGACGGTGCAGGACGAACGGGTACTATCGCCCGACGCGCGCCAGCTCAGGTAATCGGTCAGGTCAAAGAAGTGAGCGGCGGCCTGGAACGTCTGCGGGTTGTATGTTTTCAGCCACAATAGCTTTGGCATCTCCATCTCCGGTGAGATGCGTCCGCCCACATAGTCGAGCACCGGATGTTTCGTCGCGTTGATGGCATCGGCCTGCTGCGTCGCGCGATGATCCATCCACACAATGATATTGCGCTCCGCCTCGCCATCCGGGCTAACGGGCAACGGTTGCCCCTGTTCATCGATCACCACCAGCGAGCAGGTGGCATCGAAGCCAATGCCCGCCACCGCAGCGGGATCGATAGCGGCAGTGGCCACCGCCTCGCGCACGCAGCGGCTGACCGCCTGCCAAATCTCATTGGCGGATTGCTCCACCACATGACCGTGGGCGCGGAAGGTGGTGATGGACTGCTTTGCATGACCGAGCAGATTTCCCGCGCGGTCAAACACGCCCGCACGAGCGCTGGCCGAACCCACATCGACACCAATCAAATATTTTTCGTTACTCATGCTGCTGCACCTCGGCTGGTTACAGGTCAACGCTGTTGGGGAGGATAACGATATCGCGCACCGTGACACCCGGCGAACGCGTCACCATAAACAGCACCGATTCCGCTACTTCAATGGGCTGCATCAGGCTGCCATTGGCCAGCGCGTCCTCCAGCTTCTCCTGCGGCCAGTCATCGAGCAGGGCAGTGACCACCGGCCCCGGCAGCACTGCACCGACGCGCACACCATGCTGCGCCACCTGACGACGGGTTGAATGCACAAAAGCCTGCACCGCAAATTTAGATGCGGTGTAGATCGGTTCCCAGACCACTGGCACCACGCCCGCAATCGAACTGGTGAAAATGATGTCCCCCGATTTCTGCGCGATCAGATGCGGCAGCACCGAACGCACACAGCGAAAGGCCGCGCTGGTGTTGAGTTTCAGTACGCGATCCCAGATATCGGGATCGCCTTCCGCCACCGGCCCGCCAATGTAGGCACCGGCATTGGCGTGGAAAATATCGAGGCGGCCCGCCAGCTTGAGAATGTCATCGAGAATCCCGTCAACCTGTTTGCCGTCCATCAGGTCAATCTGCAGCGGCAGCGCTTGTGGACCCAGTTCCGCCACCAGCTGCTGCAACTTGTCGCCATCGCGATCGATCAGGACGACTTTCGCCCCGGCCTGCAGCAGCACTTTGCTGCATTCCAGACCGATACCGGAGGCAGCGCCAGTAATGGCGGCGACTTTTCCGTTGAGTGGGTTATGCATGGAGAAGAGGTTCGAGTTCATCTTATAATCCTTTATCAATGGCGTTTTGGGTGGTGCTCAATCGATGAAGCACAAGTATCACCCCGACTTTTAACCAGCAACAAAAAGCGCAATAAAGGGATGGGTTCTGTGACGGGGATCGGCAAAAACAAGAAAACCACCATTTATGACCTCGCGGAACTCACGGGGGTTTCGGCAAGCGCGGTGAGCGCGATTTTGAGTGGGAACTGGAAGAAGCGACGCATCAGTGCCACTACCGCAGAGAAAGTCAGCCGGATTGCAGAAGAGCAAGGCTACGCATTAAATCGACAGGCCAGCATGCTGCGCACCACGCGCTCGAAAACCATCGGTATGATCGTGCCCAAATACGACAACCGTTATTTTGGCTCAATCGTGGAACGTTTTGAGCAGATGGCGCGCGATCGCGGTCTGTTCCCGGTGATTACCTGCACGCAGCGCGATCCGGGTTTGGAGCTGGAAGCGGCGCGCACCATGCTCTCCTGGCAGGTGGACTACATGGTGGTGACGGGGGCAACCGATCCCGATCGTATCACTGTACTCTGTCAGGCCGCGGGGGTACCCTCGCTGAATCTTGATCTGCCCGGTTCGCTGGCCCCTTCAGTGATTTCGGATAACTTCAATGGCGCATTGAGCCTGACGCGCAGCCTGCTGGAGAAGTGTCCGCAGCCGCTGATTTTTGTCGGCGGACGCGCCAGCGATCACAACAGTAAAGAGCGCCTGCGCGGCTTTTTGGCAGCACATCAGGAACGAGGCATTTCCGTGCCGGAGGAGAATTTGCTGCTGTGTGGCTATGAGCCGGAAAAAGCGCAAACGGCGTTGAAAAATCACTTTCAGCAGTATGTAACGGGGCAATTTGGCCTGTTTGTGAACTCGACCATTTCGCTGGAAGGGGTGGTGCAGTTTCTGCGTGCTGAGGGTCTGTTATCTGATGATAAACATCCGGCGATTGGCTGTTTCGACTGGGACCCGTTCGTCGCGCTGCTGTGTAAAGACATCAGCATGGTGAAACAGGATGTGGCAGGCATGATGGAAACGGTGTTCCGCCTGATGGAGAGCGGCGAGCAGGAAGTGACAGTTGTAGAAGTGCCGGTGCTGCAGATGCAGTAAAAAGGGCGGCAAATGCCGCCCCATTCATCAACGCATGGTGACAAACTCTTCTGCCGCCGTCGGGTGAATCGCCACGGTGTTGTCGAAGTCTTTCTTGGTAGCGCCCATCTTCAGTGCCACTGCGAAGCCTTGCAGCATCTCATCCATACCGTTACCGATACCGTGAATGCCGACAATCTTCTCCTCCGCGCCGACACACACCAGCTTCATGCGGCACGGCTGGCGATGCTGGGTGACAGCGGTGTACATCGCGGTGAAGGAAGATTTATACACTTTCACCTGATCGTCGCCGTACTGCTCGCGCGCCTGCGGTTCGGTCAATCCAACGGTACCAATCGGTGGATGGGTGAATACCACGGTTGGCACATTGCTGTAATCCAGGTGCTCGTCGGGCTTGTTGTTGAACAGGCGTTCTGACAGACGACGCCCTGCGGCGACGGCCACTGGCGTCAACTCCACAGCACCGGTGTTGTCACCGACCGCATAAATGCCCTTCACGTTGGTGTTCTGGAACTTATCAACGTTGATATAGCCTTTGTCGTTCAGCGCCACGCCGGTCGCGGAGAGGTTGAGATTGTCGGTAGCCGGTTCGCGACCAATCGCCCACACCAGGCAATCGACGGTTTGCTCATGACCGCTTTCCAGTTGCAGCGTCAGGCTGCCGTCAGCGTTCTTGATCACCGCTTTTGGAATCGACTCGGTATGCAGCGTTGGGCCTTCGGCCTGCATCACTTCTACCAGCGTATCGACAATCAGCGGATCGAAGCTGCGCAGCGGCGCGTGTTTGCGCACAAACAGATGGGTTTCGGCACCCAGTGCGTTGACCACACCGGCCAACTCCACCGCGATATAGCCTGCGCCCACCACCGCAACACGCTTCGGCAGCGCATCCAGCTCGAAGAAGCCGTCAGAGTCGATACCGTATTCCGCGCCAGGTACTTTGGGATGGCTTGGACGGCCGCCGGTGGCGATCAGGATGTGATCGGCCGTGATGGTTTCGCCGTTCACTTCCACGGTATTAGCATCAATAAAGCGGGCGAAGCCTTTGATCACTTCAACGTTATTTTTACCCAGCACGTTATCGTATGAGGTATGAATACGGTCGATGTAAGCGCTGCGGTTTTTCACCAGCACTGACCAGTCAAAATGGTTCACGGTGGTATCGAAACCGTAGTCCGGGCCGTACAGGTGGATGGCTTCGGCAATCTGCGCGGCATGCCACATCACCTTTTTCGGCACGCAGCCAACGTTGACACAGGTGCCGCCCAATTCTTTCGCTTCGATCAGCGCGCATTTCTGGCCATGCATAGCTGCACGGTTAATCGAGGCGATACCGCCGCTGCCGCCGCCGATGGCGAGGTAGTCAAAATGTCTGGTCATCCGTTGTGTCCATCTGTTGGAAGAAAATTGGCATAGAGTGTAACGCTGCTTACACAAGCGGCGCAAAGTTTGCACCTATGATTATGATAGGGTTCTATTCAGGTTTCGCTTACATGGAAGAAAACTATGCATCTGACTTTTCTCGGCACCGGCGCGGGTGCGCCGAGCCTGCAACGTAACGTCACGGCGATTGCGCTGACGCTGTCAAAACGGGGCGATACCTGGCTGTTCGACTGCGGCGAAGCCACTCAGCACCAGTTTATGCGCTCTGCACTCAAGCCGAGCAAGCTGGAAAAAATCTTTATTACCCATCTGCACGGTGACCACATCTTTGGCCTGCCGGGTTTACTGACCAGCCGCTCAATGGCCGGGCTGCTGGAGCCGATGACGGTATATGGTCCGAAAGGCATCAAACAGTTCGTCGAGACAGCACTCAGCCTCAGTGGCTCTTACACCGGATTTCCGCTGGAGATCGTGGAAATTGAAGCGGGCGAAGTGCTGGATGATGGCGAGTTCCGCGTCATTGCCTATCCAATGAATCATGTGGTCGAGTGCTATGGCTATCGCATTGAGCAGCATGACAAGCCGGGCTTTCTTGATGCGCCACGACTGAAAGCAGAAGGCGTGCCGCGTGGGCCCTGGTATCAGGATTTGAAAGAGGGCAAATCCATCCGGCTAGAAGACGGGCGTGAGATTAATGGCGCGGCGTATCTTGGCCCGGCGACCAGGGGCAAAGTGGTGGCGATATTCGGTGATACCGGTCCGACCGAAGTGGCGCTTGAGCTGGCGGCTGGTGCGGATGTGATGGTACACGAAACCACGCTGGAAGCCGCAATGGCCGAAAAAGCCAATGGTCGCGGCCACTCCACCACGATTCAGGCTGCCGAAGTAGCAAAACTGGCAGGTGCAAAACGCATGATCGCCACGCACTTCAGTTCGCGTTATTTGTCGAGCGATCGGGAGAGACTGCTGGCGGAGTGCCAGTCGGTATTTGCAGCGACCGAGCTGGCACGGGATTTCGCGGTGTTCGAGATTTAATGCTGTAACGCCGGATAGGTGAAGAACAGCAGGTGCGTCATGTTGAACAGGAAGTGGACGCCGGTGGCGACCCACACGCGCCCGCTCCAGTGCCACGCCAGGCCGTAAATCAACCCGGCCAGAGTCGCGAAGACCACTAACATCATCCCGCCAGGGAAATGCGCCAGTCCAAACAGCACTGACGCAATCAACAGCGCCGCCACGCCACCGATTTTCTGGCGCAGGCGCTGTTGCACATAGCCGCGGAAGAACGCCTCTTCTGCCAGCGAGACAAAGAACAGGTTTGCCAGCATAAAGCTGCCGAGCCAGTCCGGCCAGTGTGGCTCAATCGCCAGTCCACCCAGCAGCACGGCGACGTACAGCAGCAGCGGGATTGCCGCCAATAACAGCAGCCACAGAATCTTGTGCGGTGCGGGAAATTTCTGCGTACGGAACAGCGTGGGCAACGCAGCCAGCAGCACAAAGGGAATCAGCGCTTTATCAAAGTTGTAGTAGAAGCTGAATGGCACACTGTTGGGGCCAACCTGCATCACCTCGATCTGGCGCGGGTTGTTAAAGCCCGGCAACAGGTGCAGGAACAGGCCGCCGGCGATCAACACCAGCAGTGCTTCGCTGATGAGCAGCACCGCACGGTTGGTGGGATTTTCCACCCGCACCCACGCCAGCAAAGCGATAGCACCTAAAATGGCGAGAGCAGGCCAGTCCAGCACATCCTGGAACAGGCCCATTATCGTCGCCAATAACAGCAGTAGTACGGCAAGGCGTTTGGCAGGCGACAGCACAGTGAGTGCGCCAGCCAGAATGATCCACATAAAGAGTGTCCTTAGAAGGGCAACGGCAAAGGGCGGCCGGGGAGCCGCACCCGATCAGCACGTTATTCTGGAACGATTTGCGTGACGCTGTAGTGACCAGTACCCGCCGGCACCAGCTTCTTATGCAGCCACGGCAACAGTTCTTCCATCTGCGCTTTCAGTTTCCACGGCGGGTTAATCACGATCATGCCGGAGGCGGTCATACCGCGTTGATCGCTATCCGGGCGCACCGCCAGTTCGATCTGCAGAATGTTGCGGATGTTGCTGGCTTCCAGGTCTTTGATCATGTGCTTAATTTGCTGGCGCAGCACCACTGGATACCACAGCGCATACACACCGGTGGCAAAGCGTTTGTAACCTTCCTGAATGCCTTTCACCACGTCCTGATAATCGCTTTTCATTTCGTACGGCGGATCGATCAGAATCAGACCACGGCGGCTCTGCGGAGGCAGTTTGGCTTTTAACTGCTGATAGCCGTCGCCACGCGCTACGCGTGCGCGCGCATCTTTACTGAATTCAGAACGCAACAGCGGATAGTCGCTGGAGTGCAGTTCGGTCAGCTCCAGCTTGTCCTGTTCACGCAGCAGGTAGCGGGCGATCAGCGGCGAGCCTGGATAGTAGCGCAAGGTGCCATGCGGATTGAGGTTGCGAACGGCCGTCAGATAAGGCTTCAGCAGTTCTGGCGCGTCCGGCTGCTGCCAGATGCGCGCAATGCCTTCCAGATATTCACCGGTACGCTCGGCGTGCTCTCCGCTCAGCTGGTAACGTCCGGCACCGGCGTGGGTATCCAGATAGAGGAAAGGTTTTTCCTTCTCCATCAGGGCGGTGAGGATCAGGCTTTCAACGGTATGTTTGAGCACGTCGGCATGGTTGCCGGCATGAAAACTGTGGCGATAA
This sequence comes from Pantoea sp. SM3, assembly GCF_000963995.1. Taxonomy (NCBI): domain Bacteria; kingdom Pseudomonadati; phylum Pseudomonadota; class Gammaproteobacteria; order Enterobacterales; family Erwiniaceae; genus Pantoea; species Pantoea sp. SM3. Next base: position 114,472 of record NZ_JZRD01000007.1, on the reverse strand, counting down.
CTCAGCATAAAAAAGAGGGGTCCGCGGTTGGATCAAAGGAGATAAAAAACATCGTGTGTGGCGCGATTATAGCCGCGCTGCGTAAAAATTGCTGACGTTTCGGCGCTCGCGCTTTTTTCTTTACCGGTCCATTCTCAGTAGCATTGATTTTCACGTTCACTGACCGCATGTTAGAAAGATTGCGTCGCGCCATTGCGCGCCACCCCCACTCCATGAAGAAAGGACTGCGCTTATGACCAATCCGTTACTCACCCCTTACACGCTTCCGCCGTTTTCCGCGATCAAACCTGAGCACGTGGTTCCTGCTGTGACTGAAGCGCTGAACAACTGCCGCGCTGAAGTTGAACGCGTTGTAGCACAGGGTGCACCTTACACTTGGGACAATTTAGTGCAGCCATTGGCGGAAGTGGATGACCACTTAAGCCGCATTTTCTCACCGGTGAGCCATCTCAACTCGGTGAAGAACAGCCCGGAACTGCGTGAAGCTTACGAGCAAACGCTGCCGCTGCTGTCCGAATACAGCACCTGGGTAGGCCAGCATGAAGGCCTGTATCAGGCTTATCGCGATCTGAAGCAAGGCGACAACTATGCTGCGCTGGATATCCCCCAGAAGAAAGCGGTGGAGAACGCACTGCGTGATTTTGAGCTGTCCGGTATCGGTCTCGATAAAGAAAAACAGAAACGCTATGGCGAAATCGCGGCGCGTCTGTCTGAACTCGGTTCGACTTACAGCAACAACGTGCTCGACGCCACCATGGGCTGGAGCAAGCTGATCACCGACGAAGCGGATCTGGCGGGCATGCCGGAAAGCGCGCTGGCCGCGGCGAAAGCGCAGGCCGAAGCCAAAGAGCAGGAAGGCTGGTTGCTGACGCTGGATATCCCAAGCTACCTGCCAGTGATGACCTACTGCGACAACGCGGCGCTGCGTGAAGAGATGTACCGCGCTTATTCAACGCGTGCTTCTGAGCAGGGTCCAAATGCCGGTAAATGGGATAACGGCCCGATCATGGGCGAAGAGCTGGCATTGCGTCACGAGCTGGCACAGCTGCTCGGCTTTGACTCCTTCGCGCATAAATCACTGGCGACCAAAATGGCGGAAAATCCGGCGCAGGTGATCGACTTCCTGACCGACCTCGCTAAACGTGCGCGTCCGCAAGGTGAGAAAGAGTTAGCCCAGCTGCGCGCCTTCGCCAAAAAAGAGTATGGCGTTGACGAGATGAATCCGTGGGATCTCACTTACTACGGTGAAAAACAAAAACAGCATCTGTACACCATCAGCGATGAGCAACTGCGTCCGTACTTCCCGGAAGAGCGTGCGGTGAGCGGTCTGTTCGAAGTGGTGAAACGCATTTATGGCATTACCGCCAAAGAGCGTAAAGACGTCGATGTTTACCACCCAGACGTGCGCTTCTTCGACCTGTTCGATGAAAGCGGCGAGCTGCGCGGCAGTTTCTATCTTGACCTGTATGCGCGTGAGCACAAGCGTGGCGGGGCGTGGATGGACGATTGCGTCGGTCAGATGCGTAAAGCCGACGGCAGCTTGCAGAAGCCAGTGGCGTACCTCACCTGTAACTTCAACCGTCCGGTACAGGGCAAACCTGCGCTGTTTACCCACGATGAAGTCACCACCTTGTTCCATGAGTTTGGGCACGGCTTGCACCACATGCTGACGCGCATCGAAGCGCCGGGCGTGTCGGGTATCAGCGGTGTACCGTGGGATGCGGTCGAGCTGCCAAGCCAGTTTATGGAAAACTGGTGCTGGGAGCCGGACGCGCTGGCGTTTATCTCCGGCCATTACGAGACCGGCGAACCGTTGCCGAAAGATCTGCTGGATAAGATGCTGGCGGCGAAGAACTATCAGGCGGCGCTGTTTATCCTGCGTCAGCTGGAGTTCGGCCTGTTCGATTTCCGTATGCACACCGAATTCAATCCGGAAAAAGGCGCGCAGATCCTTGAAACCCTGCGTGAAGTGAAGAAGCAGGTTGCCGTGGTGCCAAGCCCGGAGTGGGGCCGTTTCCCGCATGCGTTTAGCCACGTCTTCGCTGGCGGTTATGCCGCAGGCTACTACAGCTACCTGTGGGCGGATGTGCTGGCAGCGGATGCTTACTCACGCTTCGAAGAAGAGGGCATCTTCAACCGTGAAACCGGCCAGTCGTTCCTCGACAACATCCTGACGCGTGGCGGTTCCGAAGAGCCAATGGAGCTGTTCAAACGCTTCCGTGGCCGTGAACCACAGCTGGACGCGATGCTGGAACACTACGGAATTCAGGGATAAGCCTGCTTGTGAAAATCGGTTTAATCGATGAATCAGGCGCCGGAGACGGCGCCTTATTACATCTGGCGCAGCGCTGGGGCTTGCAGCATGACGATCAGTCCGTGATGGCACTGGTGCTCACGCCGGAACGCCTGGAACTGCGCAAACGGGATGAGCCTAAACTAGGCGGTATCTTCGTGGATTTTGTCACCGGTGCCATGGCGCATCGCCGCAAGTTTGGTGGCGGTCGCGGCGAGGCGGTGGCGAAAGCGGTGGGCATTAAAGGTGGCTATTTGCCGGACGTGATCGACGCGACGGCAGGATTGGGGCGCGATGCCTTTGTGCTGGCAGCGCTGGGTTGCCGGGTGCGCATGCTGGAACGCCATCCGGTGGTTGCGGCTCTGCTGGATGATGGTTTGCGTCGTGGCTATGAAGATGCGGAGATCGGCGGCTGGCTGCGTGAACGTCTGACGCTGCTGCATGTGGTGAGCCAACAGGCGTTAAGTGATATCACGCCTGCACCAGATGTGGTGTATCTCGATCCGATGTATCCCCATCGTCAAAAGAGCGCGATGGTGAAGAAGGAGATGCGGGTGTTTCAGTCGCTGGTCGGTGCCGATGATGACGCCGATGCGCTGCTGGAACCCGCTCGCCGTCTGGCGAAGAAACGTATTGTGGTGAAACGTCCGGATTACGCGCCGCCATTAGCCGGTGTTGCAACCCAATCGGCGGTGGTCACCAAAAGCCATCGCTTTGATATTTATCCGCCGTTGGTATGAGTCTGCCTGCTGGCATCGTGACGTAATTTATCGCGCGGGGTTTAAAGACGCGCGATGCATTACGCCACTACCAAGAAACCAGGGCCATTATTGGCCCTGTTTTTATTCGTCTTCTTCGTCACGCAGCGGCACAATCAGCATATCGATATGTACCGTGTTGATCAGCTGTCGCGCGGATGACATCAGCTTGCTCCAGAAATCCTGGTGGTGGCCACAGACCACTAAATCCACTTCATATTTCTTAATCGCATCCACCAGCACCTGGCCGAGATCGCCGCTGCCGCTCAGGGTTTCACTGATCGGATAACCGGCGTTGGTAGAAAGCTCTTTCAGCGCGGTGTGCGTCTCTTCAGAAATGCGTTTCTGCATGTCGCCCAAGTTAACGTCAATCAGCCCGGTGTAGAGGTCTGAATAGTTCACATCAACGTGGATCAGCGAGATTTTTGCATCATAAGGACGGGCCAGTGAAACGGCTTTATCAACCAGCAACTGGCTTTCCGGGGAAAGGTCTACTGCAATCAGGATGTGTTTATAAGCCATGATAAAACTCCTTCTCAAGATTCTGGGGCTACCTGAATTCCCGCCGCTCGGCGAGCGAAATCCTTTGCGCGAAACAGCGATGAAGCGCCACCAACCACAATTTATGCCCTGCAGGCGTTCTGTTCTTATGTGTTGAGTATAGCCAGAGTTGTTAACAAATGCTGCAATCCACGGCTCGCTTGTGAGGAAGATCAAGCGCTATCGCAATTTTCACTCGCGGTGAACGAAAATCATCGCTGGAAAAAAATTGAACAGATCTCCTACACTGAAAATGAGTGCCACTGCCGTCTGGGTAACGCGCTCGGGCTCGCATAACAACAATGCAATTCAATTCATCTGTGGCTGGTTAATTTCCCGTGGGGCGTCTACAGCATTTCCCCGCTGCCTTCGACGTCATTGCGGCTCCAGCTGGGAGGGGAACATGATCAGCACTATCGCGCTTTTTTGGGCTCTGTGTGTTGTTTGTCTGGTGAATATGGCGCGCTACTTCTCTTCTTTGCGCTCGCTATTGGCTGTGCTGCGCGGTTGCGATCCGCTGCTGTATCAATATGTGGATGGGGCGGGTTTCTTCACGTCTCATGGTCAGCCGAGCAAGCAGGTGCGACTGGTGCGTTATATCTGGGATAAACGCTATCGCGATCATCACGACGACGAATTTATTCGCCGCTGCGAGCGCGTGCGCAGGCAGTTTGTCTTGACCAGCGGGCTCTGTTTTTTGGTGGTGGTGAGTCTGGTTGGCCTGGCGATCTGGCATTAAATAGCGGCAATAAAAAAGGGCAACCTGTGTTGAACAGTCGCCCTCTTGTTTGCCGTTGACGGCTTAGATAATTTTCAGCGCGATCCAGTAGAGCGAACCTGACAGCACAATACACACCGGCAGGGTGAACACCCACGCCATGGCGATGTTTTTGATAGTGCGGCTCTGTAATCCCCCGCCATCAACCAGCATGGTACCGGCAACCGATGACGACAGGATATGCGTGGTCGAAACCGGCATTCCGGTATAGCTCGCGATACCAATCGACACGGCCGCAGTGACCTGCGCTGACATGCCTTGCGCATAGGTCATGCCTTTCTTACCGATTTTCTCACCGATGGTGGTCGCCACGCGACGCCAGCCAATCATGGTGCCAATGCCCAGCGCTAACGCCACAGCCATGATGATCCAGATCGGTGCGTACTCGACGGTGCCCAGCAAATCGCCCTTCAGCTTGTTGAGGAAGCGCTTATCGTCCGGGGTGGTCTCTGGCAGCTTCGCCGCTTTATCGGCCGTGTCCGAGACGCACATCAGCAGGCGACGCATCTGACTGCGCTGATCAACTGTCAGTTGGTCATAGCTGTTCAGATTGGTCAGCAAGAGTTGGGCACGATTAATAGCCTGTAGCGCACGGCTGCTATCGCAATGGAACTCATGCGGACCGCCCACAGATTCTTCCGGCGTTGGCACCGCTGGCGGCGCCATCTGGACGATATGCGTGAGTGAATCACTATGCTGCTGGTAATACTGCTCCAGATGATTGACCGCATCGCGCGTACGCGTGATGTCATAACCCGAAGCGTTCATGTTGACCACGAAACCAGCGGGTGCCACACCAATCAGCACGAGCATAATCAAGCCAATGCCTTTCTGACCATCGTTCGCACCGTGGGAGTAGCTCACGCCAATCGCTGAGACGATCAAGGCAATACGCGTCCAGAAGGGTGGCTTCTTCTTGCCATCGATCTTTTCACGGTCAGCCGGTGTCATATGGATGCGCGAACGTTTAGGGGTTCCGCTCCAGTAACGACGCAGGATGAAAATCAATGAACCCGCAATCACCAGACCGACAATCGGTGACAGAATCAGAGACAGGAAAATATTGATCACTTTCGGCAGGTTGAGTGCGTCAACGACCGAGGTGCCGGTCATCAGTGCATTGGTGAGACCAATACCGATAATCGCGCCAATCAAGGTGTGAGAACTGGATGCCGGCAAGCCCAGATACCAGGTGCCAAGGTTCCAGATGATGGCTGCCAGTAGCATGGAGAACACCATGGCGAGGCCATGCGCAGAACCTACATTCAGCAGTAAATCCGTTGGCAGCATATGCACGATGGCATAGGCCACGCTTAAACCACCCAGCAAAACGCCTAAGAAGTTGAAAACACCCGCCATCACAACCGCCAATTGCGCCCGCATCGCGCGGGTATAAATGACTGTAGCGACTGCGTTAGCAGTGTCGTGGAAACCGTTGATTGCCTCATAGAACAAGACAAACAGCAGAGCTAATACCAAAAACAGGCCGGTACTGAGGTCAAGACCAGCGAACAGATGTAGCATAAACGTTACGCCATTTTTTGGAGGACATGAACGCGGCGCATTATCGGCGACAACCCGCATGATGTGAAAGGAAAATATAGCCCTTTTTTGTCTTAAAATTGCCACAAACCCCGTCAGACAAGGTAAAAAGACTGAAAAATAAGCGAGTTACAATATGACACATTTACGGCATTTTTTTGACGCTGGCGCGAAATGCCGCAGATCTCTACAATCACCGCCTTTCAATTATGTGGATTAAGCACTGTGGACAAGTTTGACGTTATCGTAATAGGTGCAGGCGCTGCCGGCATGTTCTGTGCCGCGCAGGCAGGGCAGTTGGGTCGTCGTGTGCTGTTGCTGGATAACGGCAAAAAGGCGGGACGTAAAATCCTGATGTCCGGCGGTGGCCGCTGTAACTTCACCAATATGTACACTGAACCGGCGGCATATCTCTCGCACAACCCGCATTTCAGCAAGTCGGCACTGGCGCGTTACACCCAGTGGGACTTCATCGATCTGGTGAATCGCCACAAGATTGCGTATCACGAGAAAACACTTGGCCAACTGTTCTGCGATGATTCGGCGCAGCAGATTGTGGATCTGCTGTTAAAAGAGTGCGAAGACGGACAAGTCACCGTGCGTTTGCGCAGTGAAGTGCTAAGCGTGACGCGTGATGAAAATGGCTACAGGCTACAGCTGAATGGCTCCGAGGTGCAGGCAGAAAAGCTGGTGATCGCGAGTGGGGGATTATCGATGCCGGGTCTCGGGGCAACGCCGTTTGGCTACAAAGTGGCCGAGCAGTTTGGTTTGAAAGTCTTTCCGACGCGCGCTGCACTGGTGCCTTTCACCCTGCATAAGCCGTTGCTGGAGCAGTTAAACACGCTGTCGGGTGTGGCGCTGCCCACCACCATTACGGCGCAGGACGGCACGCTGTTTAAAGAAGCGATGCTGTTTACCCATCGCGGCTTGTCGGGTCCGGCGGTGCTGCAAATTTCCAGCTACTGGCAGCCAGGGGAATTTGTCACCATTAATCTGTCGCCGGAGACCTCGCTCGATGATTTCATCAACGTGCAGCGCGAGGCACATCCGAACCTCAGCCTGAAAAACAGCCTGGCGAAAATTTTGCCAAAGCGACTGGTGGAAGTGTTGCAGGAGTTGAAGCAGATCCCGGATGTCACCCTGAAACAACTCAACAGTAAGCAGCAGGCCGAGTTGGTCACCACGTTGCATCAGTGGCGCGTGCAGCCAAATGGCACCGAAGGCTACCGTACCGCCGAAGTGACGATGGGCGGCGTCGATACCACGCAGCTCTCTTCCAAAACCATGGAAGCGCGTGACGTGCCCGGCCTTTACTTCATCGGCGAAGTGGTGGATGTCACCGGTTGGCTCGGTGGATATAACTTCCAGTGGGCGTGGAGTTCAGCGTGGGCGTGCGCGCAGGCGCTGTAAAGTATCACGTCACCATTAATGGCGATGCTACTGCGCGAATACGAAGTTCAGCTTGATGGTGAGGTTACAGCGCTAATGCCTGGCGCTGCGTAACGGCGTCGCTACAGCACTAATGCTAGGTTTTGCCTGATAGCGACGTTGCAACCCACATCCACGGATTGGGGGGCGGCCACGAAACACCCCCCATTGCGCGTTTTTTTGCAGTGTGCGCATTGATGCGCACCTGGCATTATTGAGCGGCTTTACCCGCTAACGTCGCTGCAGGTGTCAGGTTTTTCGGCTGCTCGTGCAGCAATACTTGCCCCAGCAGGCTATCGCTGTTGACCACACCGTATTTCAGATGCGTCGCGATATATTTGCGGTCAAAGCTGGTGAGTTTGTACACCGGTGGCAACACCTCTGGTAAAGCATCCACCATCAGCATGCGGCTCAGTTTCACCGGACGCCAGCCGCTCAGCGTTTGATACAATAACGCCCCGGCTTCCGCTTTGCGTAAGTAGAAGTTGTAGTGATTCTCTTCCCGCAGCGCCTGCTGCTGAGCGATATACACCACCAGATAATCCGGCGTCTTGATGCCCTGCAGAATGGTGTCGTAGTTCGGCAGCGCCAATAATTGCTGGAAGAAGGCCTCGGAGCCTAACTCCACAATCGGGCGGAAGCAGTGCAGCCAGCGGCCGATAAAGGCATTGTTTTTCGGCGCGGCGAGAAACCAGGATTCCATCACCGGATAAGCGCAATCGCGGGTGGATTCCTCGCGATAAAAAGCGACCAGGTCATAACGCTCATCCGCATTCACCGCTAACAGCTCATCAAGGCTACGATTGAGGATAATGGTGGCATCCATCCAGATTCCGCCATAACGATGCAGCAGCTCCAGGCGAATCACATCGCTTTTGTGCGAAGCCCGCATCCCCGCGTGGACAAACTTCAGGTCGGGTAAATAGTCGTGCAGATTGAGATTGTTGATCACCGTCAGCGTATAGCCAGGGTTTTCACGGGCAATCTTGTCGACAAAAATCTGGACTTCAGCCGGGAGCTTTTCACTTTCCCAGTACATCCAGACCTGACGCGGAATGGGCGCAGGCGGATTAGCGCGAGCCTGCAAGTTAATATCCTGCTCGGCTGAGGGGTGGTAGGCGGGAAGGCGTTTGCGTGTGGTCAGTTTTTTTTCCGCCAGCAACGCCAGCGAAATCAAATGCATTTTAAGTTTATGGTTGGACATCATCATTCCTGTAACCCTGTCGGCCGCTATCCCAGCTTTTACCGCTTTAAGGCGAAAAACTGGCCCTGTAACAGCGGGCACGATGAAGCGCGAATCGCGCGAAAAGTGGCTCAAAATTAACAAACAGCGCCGAACTGCTCAATAAATAAACTCTGAAAACGTTACTTTAAGAGAATACGCAGGCGGCGTTCACTTGCCGTGCCGTTGCCGTGGGTGTTTAAGGGCTGTTAACCGATGAATCTGTTAAGATCGCCGCGTTTTTTCAAACAGGCCCATGATTCCATGTTCAAACTTAAATTCCTTCTGCCCGTGCTTATCGTCATCAGCGCGGCTGTCTGGTGGCTGATGCCGCACTATAGCGATGAAGACAAAGGCTATTACATCGCCATGTTCTGCACCTTGACCCATGACGGGCGCGACAACTCACCCCAGGCAATGCAGCAGATCATTGAAGGCAGCAACTCGGACTATGCGCTGCAGAAAATTCATTTCCAGTCAGGTCTGGCACAACATCTGCAAAGCGTGTGGCAGGATTTGTCAGTGGGGCAGCAACAGCAGGCGCGGCAGGACAGTCTGTCCTGCCGCAAGGTGATGTCTGAAAAGTTATTACCGGGTAAAGCAGTGCAGTGATTAATGAACGGGCAGCGCTAATACCGCGTCGGTGGTTTTGATCTCGGCAAACACATCAGCAACGCCTGCCAATGCGCTCTGCTGCAGCACCTTGTGATCGACCACCTTGTTATCCCAGGTCGCCAGATCGCGCGTGGCGGTGGCATCTTCCGGGATGATGACCGAGTAGCCAAGCGGTACGGCATCACGTGCGGTGGACGACACGCACATATGGGTCATCAAACCGGTGACAATTAACTGCTTGATGCCCAGACTGTCGAGTTGTTGTTTCAGATCGGTTCCCACAAAAGAACTGGGTGTGGCTTTGGTAATGACACGATCATTTTTGCCCGGCTGCAAATCCTTGTGGAATTCAGCGAAGCGGCTGCCTTTGGCGAACAGCGGGCCATCTGCCGCGCCTTCATGGCGGACGAAGAACACTGGCATGCCATGCTGGTGTGCAAACTCAACCAGGCGCTTACTGTTTTGCAGCGCTTTCATGCCGTCTGGAATGGGCATTTTGCCGCCAGCGAAGTATTCGTTCTGAATATCAATCACGATGACCGCGGTTTGATTGGCTGTCAGCTGGCTGGTGGCGGTGGCACCGCTCATTGTACGAATGGTCGGTGCATTTTCAGCTTTGTGTTCTTCGGCAATAGCACTGCCAGAAATTGCCATCGCTAATGCTAAGGTTCCTGAAGCAAAAAAATTTTTCATCGCTAATAATCTCTTTGAGTGAGAAGTCAGGGTGACTTCCGATGCACAGCAGTATGGCGATTGTGCCGAAAGTGAAGGAGTACTGCGCATGACAAATAACGTTCACTTTGCGCCAAAAATGGCGCACCGGGATGCGCCCATCAAGGTCGGTATTGTGGTGTTTGACGACATCATCCCGTTTCATCTTTCCGTTCCCTGTGCGGTGTTTGAGAAGGCGGAACGCGAAGATGGCCGAGCTTGCTACCGGTTAATGATCTGTGCCACCCACGCCGGTCCGCTCCGCACCAACAGCGGTTTTTCGATTGTCGCGGAGCATGAACTGGCTATGCTGGCCGAAGCGGATATGGTGGTGGTGCCCAGCTGGAGCGATCCTGCCGTTGCGCCACCGCCCGCGTTGTTGCAAGCGTTACAGCAGGCTGCCCTGCGTGGTGCTCAGATTGTTGGCTTGTGTCTTGGCGCCTTTGTGCTGGGAGCCGCTGGCTTGCTGCAACAGCAGCGCGCCACGACACACTGGCGTTGGATGAGTGATTTTGAACGGCTTTACCCCGATGTGACGATTGATCGTGACGTGTTGTATATCGACGAAGGGCAGATTGTGACCTCAGCGGGCACTGCAGCGAGTATCGATTGCTGCCTGCATCTGGTGCGTGAACAGTGTGGAGTGGATGTGGCCAATAGTGTGGCGCGCATGCTGGTGGTACCGCCGCATCGGCAGGGCGGCCAGGCGCAATATATTGAGCAGCCGGTCTATCACTCGGCGGGCAACGATCGATTTATGTCGGCGCTCAGTTGGGCCACCGAAAATTTGCAGCAGGCCCTTACGCTGGATCAGTTGGCGGAGAGAGCGTTGATGAGCCGTCGCAGTTTTACGCGCCGTTTTAACCAAACCACCGGCAGCTGTTTCAGTGATTGGTTAGTGAACCAGCGCCTGGCATTGGCGCAGCGATTTTTGGAAAAAACCGACCAACCGGTTGAGCTGATCGCTGAAAAAGCCGGATTCTCTTCGCCGTTGATGTTAAGACGACATTTTAAAAAGAATTTGAATACGTCTCCGTTACAATATCGGAAAACATTTCGTGGTCGGATGTGAATTAATGGTTTGTAAATCAACCTATTGATAATAATGCATTGAAAATAGGGCGGCTAAAATTATTCCCGAATCATTTTTGACAGGCTATCTGATGAGAAGACTATTTCAGCGTGATCAATGAGGGTTATTCTTAACAACGGATGGCGAACCATCCGTTGTTATGCAAATCCTGCAAAGAAAAATAGTTACGCGGTTTATTAACGCATCACACAATCAATGCGTGAGGGAAATTGACCTGAACGTAGCGATGGCGCTCTCACCTCTTTCATTTTCTCACTGCTGTTAAATCCATGCTTACGGCAAATCACGCAGGGATCAGTACTCTCTTTCAATTGCTGCTTGGCTTCGCTCCCCAGCTGACGCTTACGGCAGTAGAGTGGGGTGCAACCCATCACTTGCTTAAAGGAGCGAGTGAACGATTGCTGGCTTTCAAAATGGTATTTTACGGCCAGGCTGATGATCGGTGCGTTGCTGTATTTCAGCTCGCTGACACAGCATGCCAGTTTCTTTTTACGGATATACCGTGCCAGTGTTTCATTATGATAGCGGGCAAATAATTTCTGCAAATACCATTTGGAATAACCCGATTTCACGGCGATATCATCAATGCTTAAGCGCTGATCCAGATTGTCCATAATCCATTTGGTCACCGAATCAATAACCCCTTCGTTGTATTTTTGCGGCATCTTTTTGATCCTCCATTAACTGGGCACAGTGTAAAATAATTAATCTTTCCATTCATCCGATTAACGTAAAGTTTTATAAGGAATTGGCTGTTTTATTATTTGTCATCAAGACTGGTCTTGCTTTTAGTGAAATAAAGGCCGTTTTTGTTGAACCGATGTTGAATATTTAACGTAATCACGTACGTTATTTTTAACTCAAATTTTCCATCGCTTTGCCAGGCTTAACAGTTAGAGAAAACGTGGCGCTGGCACACCTCATCAATACGTCCTGGCGATTAACGTGCCAGACTGATGGTTTTTTCATAGCTCAGGAGCAATGCGCATGGCTTTTCGTTTCCCGATAAAACAGTCACTTGCCGTGATTTTGACGGCGATGGCAGCGCTACCCACCCCCTCTGCATTGGCGGCCAATGTGTATGGCGAACAGCTTGAAGGTTTTCATTACCCTTACACACTCGAGCATTTTAATTTCTCCTCTCAGCAGCAACCGCTGAGCATGGGGTATATGGATGTCAAACCCGCGCAGCAGGCCAATGGTCAAACGGTGGTGCTACTGCACGGTAAGAATTTTTGTGGTGCGACCTGGGAAGACACCATCAAAGCGCTTAGCCAGCAGGGATATCGGGTCATTGCGCCGGATCAGATTGGCTTTTGCAGCTCGACGAAACCTGCCAACTACCAATACAGCTTCCAGCAGCTGGCGCTGAATACCCATCAACTGTTAGCGCATCTTGGCGTGGCTAAAGCGGTGATGGTCGGGCATTCAACCGGTGGGATGCTGGCGACGCGCTATGCGCTGATGTATCCACAGCAGACACAGAAGCTGGTGCTGGTGAATCCGATTGGGCTTGAGGATTGGAAAGCCAAAGGCGCGCCGTGGCGCTCGGTGGATCAGTGGTATCAGCGCGAACTGAAGCTCAGTGCGGCGGGCATTAAAAAGTATGAGCAGACGACTTACTACAGCGGTCAGTGGAAGCCGGAGTACGACAAGTGGGTGGATATGCTGGCAGGGCTCAACAACGGGCCAGGCCACAAGAAGGTGGCGTGGAACTCTGCGCTCATTTACGACATGATTTTCACCCAGCCAGTCTATTACGAATTCAAAGACCTGAAAGTGCCGACAACGCTGATGATCGGAACCGCCGATACCACCGCGATTGGCAGCGATATCGCTCCCGCTACGGTCAAAGCGCAGCTAGGTCATTACAATGTGTTGGGCAAACAGGTGACAAAGATGATTCCGGGGGCACATTTAATTGAGTTCCCAGGTATGGGGCATGCGCCGCAGATGGAAGAGCCGCAGAAGTTTAATCAGACACTGATTAGCGATCTGGCGCGTCCACAGTAAGATGCGGTGGCAGAGGGGCGTGCTTATCACGCCCTGGCATTACTGTGCCTGCTTTTTTTTGCCGTTTTTGGCTTTGTACATCCGCGCATCGCTGCCTTCCAGCAGCTGTTCCAGCGACAGCGGATGGTCGGGGTCAAACTCCACGATGCCTGATGAGAAGTGCAGTGCGTAGCGGCGGTCGAGATCCTGAGTTTGCTTTTGCAGGAAGCCATCAAAGCGCGCCAAAACGCCCTCAGCATCGGCCTGCTGTAAGCCGTTAAACAGCACCACAAACTCATCGCCACCCAGGCGCGCAAAGATATCAGCGTGGCGGAAACTCACTTTCATCGCATCCGCAAAATCCATCAATGCACGATCCCCCTCGCGGTGGCCGAGCGTATCATTGATGGCTTTAAAACGGTCGAGGTCGAGGAAGGTCAGACTGGCCGGGAGTTGTTTGGCTTCGCACTCATTCAGCGCAAGCTGTCCCAGCGTCATAAACCCACGTCGGTTGGTGATTTGCGTGAGTTCATCCGAGGTCGCTGTCTGGAACGCCACTAATTCTGCTTCGGCCATCGCGGCCAAATCGCGCAGCGTATTCATATCATCCGCATTGAATTCGCGCGCATGGTGGTCGACGATACAGAGCGTGCCCACTTTGGCACCTGCGGGCGTACGCAGCGGACAACCGGCATAGAAACGCACGGGATTCTCTGAGGTATTCACCAACGGATTATCGTGGAAGCGCTCATCTTCGAGGGCGTTTTCCACCACCATCACATCGTCTTGCAGGACGGCATGACCACAGAACGACGTATTACGGGGTGCGGTCGCCGCGCTTTGGCCTGCGATGGATTTGAACCACTGGTGGTCTTCCTCCAACAGGCTAACCAGCGCAACCGGCACGCCGAATAAACGACGGGCAAGGCGGGTTAAACGGTCAAAACGCTCTTCTGCAGGCGTGTGCAGAATGTTGAGCGCACGTAACTGGGCCAGACGACGTGACTCGTCCGCAGGCAGTGCAGGTGCTTTCATCGCGTTACTCTTTCTTTTGATTTATTCGGGTACAACTTCACTGGTGTTTTGCTGCCATAACGGCATAAAGCGCTTAGCAACGGTTGCGATATCCATTGCTAAGCGTAACGATTATCAGAGCACTTTTTGCTCGGCAAGATCAAGGGCAAAATAGCTGAAAATCAGGTCAGCACCGGCACGTTTAATCGCACCAAGACTCTCCAGAACCACATTACGTTCGTCGATGGCACCCGCCTGCGCGGCGAATTTGATCATCGCGTATTCACCACTCACCTGGTACGCAGCCAGCGGTAGAGTAGTGCGTTCGCGAATATCGCGCAGGATGTCGAGGTAAGCACCCGCCGGTTTTACCATCAGTGAATCGGCCCCTTCGGCTTCATCGATCAGGGACTCGCGAATCGCTTCACGGCGGTTCATCGGATTCATCTGATAAGTTTTACGATCGCCTTTTAATGCCGTTCCCGCTGCTTCCCGGAACGGACCGTAGAATGAAGAGGCGAACTTGGTGGAGTAAGACATGATGGCCGTATCGGTGAAGCCTGCGGCATCCAGTGCCTGACGAATGGCTTTCACCTGACCATCCATTGCCGCTGAAGGGGCGATAAAATCCGCACCGGCTTGCGCGGCGACCACGGCTTGTTTGCCGAGGTTAATCAATGTCTGGTCGTTATCCACGCCGTGATCGCACAGCACGCCACAGTGGCCGTGGCTGGTGTATTCACAGAAGCAGGTATCGGACATCACGATCATTTCTGGCACGGTGTCTTTGCAGATACGCGACATACGCGCCACCAGGCCATTCTCATTCCATGCATCGCTGCCGGTCGCATCCGTGTGATGCGAGATACCGAAGGTCATCACTGAGCGAATACCGGCTTTGGCGATGCGCTCAATTTCATAGGCGAGACGTTTCTCAGGAATACGCATCACACCCGGCATGGCGTTAATCGGCACGTAATCGTCCACGCCCTCTTCAACAAAGATTGGCAGGGCCAGATCGCTCAGACGAAGGTGGGATTCCTGGAACATTTCACGCATTGATGCGCTTTTGCGCAGTCTTCTTGGACGTTGGAGAAGATTGAATTCAGACATGTTCGTACAACTTTTGCTGGTGAAAAAAGTGACAACAGTTTACCCCTTTTCGCCAGCGGGGATGAAGGATTGTGTGCGGAAACGAAAACTCCCGCCGGGCGGCGGGAGTGGGGAAGATTACTCGTTGATGTCCGGGTGCTGCTGCACCAGGTTTTTACGTTTCGCCTCGAGCTTAGCGATCTCTTCATCAATATCTTCGATTTTCTGCTCAATGTTGTCGTGATGCTCCTGCAGGATTTCACGCGCTTCTTCAATATCCGACGCCGCTGGTGTGGCACCGCGCAGCGGCTTGTTGGCGGTCTCTTTCATGTAGATACCGGTGATCAAACCAATCACCGCGACCACCATCAGATAATAAGCCGGCATATACAGATTGCTGGTTGTCTCAACCAGCCATGCGGCGAAGGTCGGGGTTAAACCGGCAATCAGTACCGAGATATTGAAGGCACTGGCCAGCGCACTGTAACGAATGTGCGTTGGGAACATCGCCGGCAGCGACGAAGCCATCACACCGGTAAAGGCGTTGAGGATCACCGCCAGCAGCAGCAGACCCGCAAAAATCAGCCCCAGCACGCCGCTGTTAATCAACATAAAGGCCGGAATTGAGAAGGCGAACAGCGCGATACTGCCGATGATGATAAACGGACGACGGCCAAAGCGGTCACTCAGCATGCCCATCACCGGCTGCACAAACAGCATACCCATCATGATGGCGATAATAATCAGTACGCCGTGATCTTCCGAGTAGTGCAGGTTATGCGACAGATAGCTCGGCATGTAGGTCAGCAGCATGTAGTAGGTCACGTTGGTGGCAATCACCAGACCGATACAGGCCAGCAGACTTTTCCAGTGCTTGGTGGCGATCTCTTTGAACGATACTTTCGGGCCATCACGCAGACCTTCACGATCGCCTTGCTCCAGCTTATCAACGTGCTGCTGGAACGCCGGTGTCTCTTCCAGTGCGTGACGCAGATACAAACCGATGATACCTAACGGCAGCGCGAGGAAGAACGGCAGACGCCAGCCCCACTCAAGGAATTTCGCTTCGCCGATGACGGTGGAAATCAGCACCACCACGCCCGCACCCAGCACGAAGCCGGCGATGGAGCCAAAGTCGAGCCAGCTGCCCATAAAGCCACGCTTACGGTCCGGCGAATATTCCGCGACAAAGATCGACGCACCGGTATATTCACCGCCCACCGAGAAGCCCTGCGCCATTTTCGCCAGCAGCAGCAGAATCGGAGCCCAGATGCCGATGGTGGCATAAGAGGGGATCAGGCCGATACAGAAGGTACTGATCGACATGATGACAATGGTAATGGAGAGGATTTTCTGACGACCGTATTTGTCGCCGAGCATACCAAAGAACAGACCACCCAGCGGGCGAATCAGGAAGGGAACCGAGAAGGTACCCAGTGCAGCAATCATCTGCACACTAGGCGATGCATCCGGGAAGAACACCTTACCCAGCGCATACGCCACAAAGCCATAAACACCGAAATCAAACCACTCCATCGCGTTGCCCAGAGACGCGGCGGTAATGGCTTTTCGTAAACGGGCGTCATCGATAATCGTGACGTCATCCAGCCCGATAGGTTTTACACGCTTCCTACGTAGTTTCATGATGTAACCCTGTATTGGAAATCGAAAAATCCTCAACGCTGCAGACTACATTTTGTGGCCAGTCCACGGCGTTGAGAAGATTTAAGCATAGCCGTCAAAGAGGATTTTATCCGGCATAGCAACGGTAATAATTAGGGGCGAAATGATTACGTCCCGCGACAGAGTATACCGATTTTGTGTGATATTTGTCATGTTTCAGCCAACAACTGGCTATTTTTTGGCTAAAACTCTGGCGGAATGTCGGAGGAAACGCAGCTTATAAAATCCTGGTTATCGCGCGTCAGGCCGCGTAATGCGTGCGTTTCAGCCAGGAATGCATCAAAAAGGAGGCAAAGCGTGTCATTTATTTTTTTTTTGAAAAAACGCGGAGAAAATTTTGATGATTATCAGCGATATCAACTGCGCATCGCTGATTGATTAATCCATTGTTCTGACAAGTGGCGGCTTGATTGCCATACCTGATTGTTGCGCAAATAAATAAGAATTTCTTATCATTAAGCGAAGCGGTAAGTTTGCTTGCCAGCTTGTCATCATTCGGTAATACTCTGCCGCCTGGCTCAGGTGGAGTGTTCATGTCGAGAAAAAACGCCCGATTGTTTGAGAATCCCTGGCTGTCGCAAATTGACAGTGTAGAAAGGAATCTTATCAATTATGCGCCTGATGCACGGCGAACGCTTGCCGATCCTGTGGCACCGATTGGCTGGATTGACTGCGGTGAACGTGCCGATACCCAATTGGCGTTACTGGCCCAACAACCTGATGAGCTGCTGAAACGCCTGAAAACCTGGCGGCAAGCCGGATTGCTCACCAGCCAGGCGGCCGAGAGTTTGCGGCAGCTGCAACGCCTGACGCAAACCAGCATCGCGCGTAATCAACCCATTACCCAGCTTGATGAGTATCAGCAGTTGGTGGGACAGCTGACGCCGACCCTGGAACGTATTAACCAGCGCCTGAATGGCCAGCGCCCGCCGGTCACGCTGGCGGATGACACTCTGGAAGTGGCGCTGCGTATCGCCGAAAAACGCCGTCGCTCAGAGTAGCGAGCGCAGTGGTGCGCCGCTTATCCATCCCTGAATATCTTCCACTGCCTGCGTGAAGTAGGTGCGGTAATTGCTGTCGGCGACATAGCCAAGGTGCGGCGTGGCCAGCACATTGGGCAGATGGCGCAACGGGTAGTCAGCAGGTAGCGGTTCCTGTTCGAACACATCGATTCCGGCTCCAGCCAATTGACCGGATTGCAGTGCGGCAATCATCGCTTGCTGGTCGACAAGTGCGGCGCGTGAGGTGTTGATCAACAGCGCGCCCGGCTTCATCTGCGCCAGTGCAGCCTGGTCAATCACGTGGCGCGAGCGCTCGCTAAGCACCAGGTGCACCGAGACAAAATCGCTCGCTTGCATCAAGGCGTGCAGCGAAGGCATCCGTTCTGCGCCACATTCGGTTGCGCGTGAGTCGGTGAGATTCTGACTCCATGCGCAAACGCGCATCCCAAAGGCCTGCGCCACTTTGGCCATCTCGCCCCCGATTTTACCCAGCCCCACTAAGCCCAACGTTTTGCCCTGCAAACCGAGCCCCAGCGTTTGCTGCCACGGCCCGTTATTACGCAGTGCCTGATTTTCTACCCCGATGTGGCGAGCCAGCCCAATCAGCAAACCCCAGCTGAGCTCCATCGGTGCAGCGCTGCTGCTGGCGGTGCCGCACACGGCGATATAACGCTCGGCACAGGCGTGCAGATCAATCGAGGCATTACGCATGCCGGAGGTGACCACCAGTTTCAGGTTAGGCAAGCGACCAATCAGTTCGGCCGTGAGCGGTGTGCGCTCGCGCATGATGACCAGAATATCGGCGTGTTCGATGTGACGAACCAGTTCATCTTCATGATCAAAATGCCGGGTCAGTGCGGTGGTGTGGACAGTAGGTTGCAGCGATGCCCAATCGGCCAGCGACAGGGCAACGTTTTGGTAATCATCAAGAATGATGCAATTCAGGCTCATGGGATTCCTCAACGAGAAGTGGCTGGCGCCCTTGCTCATTGAGCCAGGCGCGGAGCCGGTCATTATCCATCGGACGGGCATAATAGTAGCCCTGGATGTAGACAACGCCACGTTGCTTCAGGTACTCGAATTGCAACGAGGTTTCCACCCCTTCACCGAGCACGTCCAGCTTGAGTTTGTGGCACAGATTAATGATGGCATCCAGCACCGGCGTTTCTACCTCAAGACCTTCAATGGCGTTAATGAAGCCGCGATCGATTTTCAGGTAATCCAGCGGGAAGGTCAGCAGATAAGAAAGTGAGCAGTGGCCGGTACCAAAGTCATCAATCGCCACTTTCATGCCGTGTGACTGCAGGTAGCGGAGTTTACGCGCCACCAGTTCGCCGTCATCAATCAGGCTGCGCTCAGTGAGCTCCAGCGTCACCACCATCTGCTTGTCTTTAATGCGGCGGGCAAAGCGCTGAATGTCCTGCACGAAATCGGCATGTTGCAAGTGTTCTGCCGCCACGTTCAGGCCGATATGGAAACCGGGCTCAACCTCCCAGCCCTGAATATCTTCCGCCATCAGATCCAGCAAATGCTGGGTCAGTTGCACAATTATCCCTTCAGATTCGGCGTGGCTGATAAAGATATCCGGACGGATCATCTCACCATTCGGCAATTGCCAGCGCAACAGGGCTTCCGCGCCTTTACAGCGCTCGATTTCCGTGCTGTAAACCGGCTGGTAATGGACCGAGAATTGACGGCTACGCATCGCGCGGCGGATTTCATCGGCCCACGAAATGCGGCGGCGCAGCCAGTTGGCGGTCAATACCATCAGCAGGATAGAGAAAATTGCCGCCATCGGCAGGAAGATAAACAGCGCCTGACGCCAGGCCTTCAGCAACTCGGAGGCGGGCACGGTGACATTCACGCTAATGGGGTAGCGGCTGGATTCGGCCTGATAAGGCTCGCTTTTCAAATACAGCTCGGGCTCGATATCGGCAGGACCGCTGGTAATCGGTGCGCCGCCGCTAAAGCGCATGCTCATTTGATAGCCACGTGACTCGCCAATAGCGTGCATAAAGTCCATCAGATACTGGCCATCAATCACCGCCCAGAAGCCGGTGCTGTCTGGCAGTTGACGCACGAACACCACGGCAGGTCGATTAGGCACGCCGTAAGTGCCCCGAATGGAGATGCTCCACCAGGCTTTGCCGGTGATCGGCGGCGGTTGCATCATCATCTGGGTCAGTGTGCCATGGGCTAAACCAAAGGCAGACGAGCAGCTAATGTTCTCGCCACTCAGCAGACCGACGGAGCGGAAATAGGCGTTGAGGGTGCCAGCGCGCTGTAGCTGATCCTCGATCTTCGCACAAGGCTGATAATGGAACTGACGCAGCTGGGTGATCATATCCCAGGCGTTATCACTCATTTTTTCGGCTTGAGTGAGTAAGGAGTTAGCGGTGGAGATCTGCTGCTGACTCACCGTGTGCCGCGCTTCAATGGCCGTACAAAGGATGCCCAGTACCAGCGGTAATAACCCGGCACAGACAATTAACAGCCAGCCAAAATCGCGATTTTTTCTTTGCGGTGGCACCTGACTTTCCTCGGTCATTTTAAGCAGCAGATGAGGGCTAAGCTGCGGCGTCAGCAGCATAACACTTCCAGGGGCCGTGCATATTAGCGTTTTGCTTTTGCTCTGGACTGACTCAGGTCAAATATCGGCGTCGCTTTGCGTTAATTGACAATGTTTTGCCGTTATTGGCATTTCCCAGCGGGAAAAGCGCTGTGCCACGATGATGGGAAAGCATATTGACCTGATATGAGGAGCGAAAATGAGCACTGAAACCCTGGATGTGGCTTCCCTGCGCCAACGTATCAGCGAAGGCGAATGGCAGGCGCGTGTGAAGCTGGCGCAGGCCTATCACCTGGCGGCCAGGCTGCGCTGGACTGACCATATCTACACCCACTTTTCTCTGCGTGTGCCGGGCGATCAGCCCCATTTTCTGATTAACGCTTTTGGTCAAACCTTCGATGAAATCTCGGCGGAGACGCTGGTGAAAATTGATATCGACGGAAACATCATTGATGACCCGACGGGGCTGGGGATTAACCACGCGGGATTTGTGATTCACAGCGCCATTCACCGTGCGCGTCCGGATGCGCATGCCGTGCTGCATACGCATACGGCGGCGGGCATTGGTGTCTCTGCGCAGCGCAACGGTTTGCTGATGATTTCGCAGCACAGCACGCGCTTCCACAATCGCCTTGGCTATCACGATTACGAAGGCATTGCGCTGGATCTTGATGAGCAGCAACGCATTGTGGCCGATCTTGGCGATCTTAACGCGTTGATTCTGCGTAATCACGGTTTACTCACCAGCGGTGGCAGCATCGAAGAAGCGTTCTATAACCTTTACTACCTGGAGCGTGCTTGCCAGGCGCAGCTAGCAGCTCAGTCGGGCGGTGCGGATTTGATCATCCTGCCTGATGCGGTATCCGAGAAAGCGGCGCAAGCCTTCGACAACAGCATCCGTAACCACAAATATCAGCTGCACTGGGATGCTTACATCCGCCAGCTCAACCGCAACGCACTCTGAGAATCCCCTATGAAATGGATGAAACCGGTTGTTTCGACGCTGTTGCTGTGCGCGGCGTTTAGCAGTCAGGCGGCACCTGATTTGAGCAAAGTCACTCTGGTGCTGGGCGATCAGGCGCGCAATCTGCGTTCGCTGATTGAGGCCGCCGATGTGATGAAAGATGCGCCCTATCAGTATCGCTGGGCGAATTTCCAGGGTGCGGCACCGCTGTTTGAAGCGCAACGTGCGGGGGCAGTCGATACCTCTTACGCCGGTGATCTCCCGGTACTGATGGCGGCATCCGGTGGGGTACCGTTGAAGATCATCGCCACCAACGTCGGCGATGCTGGTTCGAACGGGGTGATCGTCCCGGCTGATTCACCGATTCACAGTGTGAAAGATCTGGTCGGAAAGGAAGTGGTGGTGTCATCGGCGCGCGGCAGCATTTCCCAGCATCTGCTGTATGAGGCGCTGGAAGAAGCGCAGGTAAAACGCGATACGGTGCCGGTGCGGTTTGTTTTGCCAACCGATGCCAGTGCCGCGTTTAATTCCGGGCAAATTGCCGCCTGGGCCACGTTCGATCCCTATCTGGGGATTGCCGAACAGCACGGTGCACGCCTGCTGCGCGATGGCAAAGGGTTAACCACGGCACTGTCGTTTGTCACTGCCACGCAGAGTTCGCTGGACGATCCCGCTAAGCGGGCGGCGATTGTCGATTTCACCCATCGTTTAGCCAAAGCCCGCGAATGGGCGCTGGAGCACCCGCAGCAGTACAACGCAGTCTATGCCCAGTTAACACGTCTCTCGCCGGAAGATGCGCAGAAGATTACGCCGCGCATTTCGCACGGCGTTCGGGGGGTGACGGCAGAAGATGTGGCGAAAGTGCAGAAGGTGTCAGATCTGTTTAGCGAGCTGAAGATTTTGCCGAACAAGGTCGATGTGCAGGCGATTACCGATAACAGCGTATTTACGCAATAATCGGCCACCCGGCGCGATGCATCGCGCCGCCATGCTTATGTTTTAACGCGGACGCGATCCCGGCCGCCCAGTGCCTAACAGAATCGCCAGTCGGCTGCCACCCGGCGTGGTCTCCATCAATATCTTAGTGACGCTGGTCAGTGGTACTGACAGCAGCATGCCCACCGGTCCCAGCAGCCAGCCCCAGAAAATCAGCGACAGAAACACCACTAGCGTGGAAAGCCCTAAGCCGCGCCCCATCAACCTGGGCTCCAGCATATTGCCAAACACCATATGAATCGCGCTGAACAGTGCCACCACAAACAACGCATCGTAAGTTCCGTTCAATACCAGTGCCTGAATAAATGGCGGGATGCCGGCGATGATCGGCCCGATGTTGGGTACAAAGTTAAGGATAAAGGCCACGACGCCCCAGAACAGCGCAAACTTCACGCCGATAAGTTCGAGCACCAGCCATACGGCGATACCGGTAATCAGGCTGACCAGGGTTTTCAGCGCCAGGTAGTGGGTCACGCCTTTGAAGGCGCGGTGTAACCCCGCGATGCGGATTTGCGGATTGACCATCGCGTTACGCATTTTGTACGGCAGATGACGCACTTCAAACAGCATAAATACCACGGTGAGGATCAGCAGCAGCACGTTGGTCATGGCACCGGAAAACTGTTTCAGCAGCGTGGTGGCCATATCCATCATCACATTCGGGTCGAGCCGGGCGGCTAAGGCTTCCGTGGAGATATTGATATGAAAGCGAGCGGCAAAGTGCTGCACCACGCCGAGCTTTTGTTCCAGCATGCTACGGATTTGCGGATAGGTATCGCTGAAGTCACTGGCCGAACTGGCCATCACGCCCACCAGCAACAGAATGACGATAAATATCACGCTGATCACCGCTGTGATGGCCAGACCACGCGGCACGCCGCGACGCATCAGCAGGGTGACCAGCGGATTCAGCACAATCGCCAGAAAGCTGGCAAGCAGGAAGGGCACCAGAATCTCTGACGCGGCGCGAATGCCCGCCAGAATGATCACCAGCATCGCCATCTTGACCAGCATGTTCTGGCCAATTTTTTCCTGGGGCAGGTTGTTCATTTACTCTCCTGAGTCATCAATGGCTCAGGAGAGTGTAGTTGAACGAGATTAAGTGATTGTTTATTTAGGAATAAGCGAAACGCGTGAGTGCGTCTTTCGGCAAGGACGCTGTGTAACGCGCAATAAATTGCGCCGCTACTGACATGTGCAGCTGAGTTGTAGCGGCGCGATTCATCGTGCTATTTATTCCCCTGGCGCTGCATCAGCATGGTGGCACCCAGCATCAAGGTCAGGCTGGCGAGCAGCGTCACGGTGGCCATCGCCATCCCTTGTCCCACGGAACCTTGCTCGAACTGACGCCAGATAAAAATCGCCACGGTTTGCGTCCCGGCGGGTGCCAGCAGTAGCGATGTCACCAGTTCGCGCGATGCCACGGCAAACACCATCATCATCGCAGCCAGCAGACTCGGAGCGACCAGCGGCAGGACGATCAGGCGCAGCGCCTGTAAGCGTGATGCGCCGTGCACGCGCGCCGCCGGTTCCAGCGTGGGGGCTAGCTGACGCAGCGCACTGCTGACATAGCGTACCGGCCACGGCAGCAGCAGGCAGCTGTAGGAAAGCAGCAGAATAAACATCGTGTTGTAAGGTGAAACCGGCCAGAAGCCGCGGTTCCACAGCAGAATTAACCCAACACCGACCACCACACCCGGCATGGCGGCAGGCAGCAGCGCCAGGCCATCCATCATCGCCAGCAGGCGCGTTTTCCCTTCTGACACGCGCCAGGCAATCAGGAAACCGAGCAGCCCAGTAAGTAGTGCCGCGCCCAGCGCCAGCCCAATGCTGGTGGAGAAGGCCGCTAATGCATCCCCTTGCTGACTGAACAGCGCGCCGAAATGGCGCAGCGTCAGGTTATTCACATGCAGGCCGCCGGAAAGGGTATTCAGTAATCCACTCAGCGTCATTGCGCCCAGCGGCAGTACCACGGCGAGTAAAACGGTGAGGATAAACGGCAGCAACATCAGCGGCAGCCAGCGCCCGCCCTCGGCAAGCTCTTGCACCACCGGTTTGCCGTTCACTGCCGTCACATCGCTGCTGCCGGTCAGTTTACGTTGCAGGAACCAGGCGGTGAGCGCCACCAGGCTCAGCATCAACGAGAGGGATGCCGCGCCCGGTAAGTCGATTGGCCAGTCCGCCAGTTTGGTTTCGATACCGACCGTCATCAACGTCAGATGCGCCTGAGTGCCGAGCGCCGCAGGCACGCCGTACTCTTCAATCGCCAGCGTGAATGCCAGCAGCACGCCACCGGCTAACGCCGGCAGCGTCAGCGGCAATGTGATCTGGGCAAAAGCGCGCCAGGCTGATGCGCCGTGGACGCGAGCCACCCAGGCGAGGCGCTGACCGCTCGCCATCAGCGAACGCGACACCGCAAAATAGACCACCGGGAAAATATTCAGCGTCATCACCAGCGTCATGCCGGTGCTGCTGAACAGCAGGCTATCAAAGTTGATGCCGATGAGTTGCTCAAAATAGCCGTTGCGTTGCAGCGCCAGCGTCCATGACAGCGCCACGATATAGGGCGGCGTGAGGAAGGGGATCAGGAATAACAGATCCCACATTGCCGCACCCGGCAGGCGGAATAGGCCGCGCAGCGCGCCGAGCGGTAAGCCCAGCAGCAAACTGCACAGCGCCACGCCGCCGCCGATCTTCAGCGTGCCCAGCCACATCGGAACCAGCTGAGGATCTTCAAACAGCGCCGGTAATGCGCTGAAAGCCCCACTCCAGTTCCCCTCGCCAGGCTGTGGAAACAGTGCCTGTAGCACGATAAACAGCAGCGGCAGTGCCACCAGCAGCGTCAGCGCCAGTAGAATCAATCCATTCAGGGCACGCGACATCATTTACTGCCCGAACAGGGCGCCAAAGCGCTTCAGCACCGCCGAACGCTCGCTGCTGCCATCGCTATTGGCGGGCAGCAATTTGATCTCGGTGAACAGCGGACGCTGTGCTTTGATATCGGTACGTGCAGGCATCAACCAGGCCTTCGCGACCTGCTCCTGGCCTTCATCCGACAGCACATAATCGACGAACTTCTTCGCATCATCGGCATGTTGGCTGCTTTTCAGAATCATCATCGGACGCGGTGCTACCACGGTGCCGTTCTCCGGGAAGATCACTTTGACGCTTTCACCCTGCGCGATGTTGTTATAGGTGACGTAATCCACCGCACCAAACACCGCCGCTTTCGCCCCTTGCAGTACGGGTGTGACGGCCTGGGCATTTGGGCCGCTCATCACCATGCCATTGGCTTTTAACTGATCAAACAACTGCCAGGCTTTCTCGCCTTCGCTGTTTTGCAGGCCAATCAACAGATCGAGTGAAGCACCGGACAGAGCGGGATCCGGCGTGGTGACTTTATCTTTAAACGCGGGCGCCGTCAGATCCTGCCAGGTTTTTGGCTCTGGCGTGCCGCTTTTGGTGTTCCACACAATGCCGAGTGCAGAAATACCCTGCGCGACATAGTTTGCCGTTTTGAACTGCTCTGGCACTTTCGCCGCATTGGCGCTTTCATACGGCAGCAGCCAGCCACGATGTTGCAGATCTTCGGCGGTATCCCATGAGGCAGAGATCAGCACATCGGCTTGTGGATTAGCCTGTTCAGCTTCCAGGCGCGCCATGACTTTGCCGGTCGTGGCCTGGAAGATATTCACTTTAATACCGGTTTGCTTTTCGAATCCGGTGGCAAGACTTTTTGATAGCGAACCCGGACCGGCGGTATAAACCGTCAGCGCCTGGGCATCGTTGATCATCATAGCGGAAGTCAAAATCATCGCGCTGATGGCTCCTGTTTTAACTGACTTGAGAGATGGCATTGCGGTCCCCTGAGAGGTGAGTAACGGAAACAATCTGGCCCTGTGCCAGGTGAATAATGCGGTCGGCGAGTGTGTTGGCTTCCTCGCGGTCATGCGTGACATAAACAGCGGTAATGCCCGCACTGCGCAGCAGATCGGCCATGGTATGCACCAGGGTTTCGCGCAGATCGCGGTCAAGATTGGAGAGCGGTTCGTCGAACAACAAAATCGCGGGTTTGGCAACCAAAGCACGGGCGAGGGCGACACGCTGCTGCTGTCCGCCAGAGAGCAACGCCGGTTTGCGATCGCCAAAATCAGCCAGGCCAACCTGCGCCAGCGCTGCATCGGCTTGTTCACGCGCCGCCGCTTTTTTCACACCGCGCATGCGCAACGGGAAAGCGACGTTTTGCGCCACCGTCATGTGCGGCCACAAGGCGTAATCCTGGAAAACCATGCCGAGGTTGCGCATTTCCGGCGCATCACAATGACGTGCAGAGGCAGCGCAGCGATCGCCAATCCATAGCTCGCCCGCCGTGGGTTGCAGCAAACCCGCCAGCAGTTTCAGCAGCGTGCTTTTGCCACAGCCGCTCGGGCCGAGCAGCGCAAGGATTTCGCCTGCGGGAATCGTCAGGGAGAGATCGTGCAGAATCGTCAGATTGTTCACCGACCATCTGAGATTTTTCAGTTCGATAGGCACGGCATGCGTCACTGGCTACCTCCCGTGAAGGAGTAGCACTGCGGCACGCGCGCCTGACAGCAAATCAGGAGCAGCATCAGATTGTTTATCCTCTTTGGGATTTGTTGGGCGCGAGTGTAAGTGGGCGATATGACGAAATGATGACCACAAATTAGGGCGATCACCGGATGCAGTCGGCAGGAAAAGGCGTATAGTTAGCCTTCTATACAAATATTTAGTCACCCACGAGCGCAATCACTCATGCCTGACCAGCCTGCCGCAGCCCCTGAACACGGCCGACTTCGCCTGAATCTTCTGATCCTCTCCATTGTGAAGTTCAACTTCGCCAGCTATCTCACGATTGGCCTGCCGTTGGCGGTGCTGCCGGGCTTTGTCCATGACGGATTAGGCTACAGCGCCTTTTGGGCGGGATTGGTGATCAGCCTGCAGTACATCGCCACGCTGCTGAGCCGTCCACATGCCGGGCGCTATGCTGATATGTGGGGGCCGAAGAAGGTCGTGGTGCTAGGGCTGGTGGGGTGCCTGATTAGCGGCATCTGTATCCTGCTTTCAGCACTGACGGAAGGGCAGGGCGTCCTCAGCCTGATTTTGCTGTGTCTGGGGCGCGTAATATTGGGCGTGGGGCAAAGCTTCTCTGGCACCGGCACTTCACTGTGGGGCGTGGCGCGCGTTGGGTCGCTGCATATTGGTCGGGTGATTTCCTGGAACGGTATCGTCACCTACGGCGCGATGGCGATTGGTGCACCGCTGGGTGTGGTGATTTTCCGCAGCGGCGGTTTGCTGCTGCTTTCCAGCATCATCATTGCCATCTGCGTGCTGGCGATTGCGCTGGCACTGCCGCGTGCGCCGGTGAAAGGCAGCAAAGCCAAACCGCTGCCGTTTCGCGATGTGCTGGGCAAAATCTACGGTTTTGGCCTGATCCTGGCGATGGGGTCAGCAGGGTTTGGCGTCATCGCCACCTTTATCACCCTGTTCTATCAGGATAAAGGCTGGGATGGTGCCGCCTTTGCCCTAACGATGTTCAGTGCCGCCTTTGTCGGTACGCGCCTGCTGTTCCCCAACGCTATCAATAAACTCGGTGGCCTGCGCGTCGCCAGTATCTGTTTTGCCGTCGAAGCGGTTGGACTGTTTCTGGTGGCGGGTTCATTCGATCCCTGGATGGCGAAAATGGGGGCGTTTCTAACCGGTGCAGGTTTCTCGCTGGTGTTCCCGGCGATTGGCGTGGTGGCGGTGAAGGTGGTACCGCAGCAGAATCAGGGCAGCGCGCTAGCGACCTACACGGCGTTTATGGATCTGTCATTGGGCATCACTGGCCCGATTGCGGGGTTTATCATGAGTTACGCCGGAGTCTCGCTGGTGTATCTGCTGACTGCGCTGCTGGTATGTCTGGCGCTTTTCTGCACGTTACGCATGATGAAGCGCATGCCCGCAGAGGCGAACGTAGAAATCAAAGAAAATGCCTGACTTCAATGAATAAAGCACCCTCACATCATTCATCCCAATCGCTCAGGCGCATCTAAACAGGGTCTTCAATCGCTCAGGCATCCTCTAAATAGTTTACGTCAGAGCAAGGCGGCAAGTTTGTAAGTCCCCAGGAGCTTACGTCCGTCAGTGATTGAGGTGTGCAAACGTTGTTATGGCACTCAGGCATACCCTAAATAGTTTAAGTCAGAGCAAGGCGGCAAACGCGCGAATCCCCGGGAGCTTACGTCCGTAAGTGACTGGGGCGCACAAACGCGGCCAACGCAGCTATGACGTAAAATATGACGAGGATGGAAAAAAGGGCCTCCGACCGAGGCCTAACACTAACAAAGTGTGTCTTGTTATGGACACAGATAAGGGTAGGGGAAACGGCGACCACACACCCTCGGCCGCCGTTATAAATCAGGCTTGCAGTAACGCAATACTCTGGCGAATTTCGCGTTCAATCTCTTTCGCGCCCCACTTCTC
This sequence comes from Pantoea sp. SM3, assembly GCF_000963995.1. Classification (NCBI taxonomy): domain Bacteria; kingdom Pseudomonadati; phylum Pseudomonadota; class Gammaproteobacteria; order Enterobacterales; family Erwiniaceae; genus Pantoea; species Pantoea sp. SM3. The sequence goes on along the minus strand of NZ_JZRD01000007.1, from coordinate 85,698 downwards.
CAGCTCCGAGGAGAATGGCTCAAATGCGTAAATGCCCTTATAACCAAGCATCTCCAGCCGCTTCACCTGCGCCACGCTGTTCAGCACATCGCGGTCGCTCAGCATAATGCGCTCTTCATCCGTCAGTTCCACCGTTGGGCGGGTATCTTCCACGCCTGAGAGATGCACTAAACCAATCTGGTTCACCTCAATCTCCTGCGGGAACTCCTGCTCGGCGTTCTCGTACAGGTGATGATGGAAGGTATCCAGCAGCAATTTAAACGGCACGCCCGCCTGCTTAATCAGCTTTTGCGTCTGCACCGCAGAGCGCAGTGAACTTACCGGGAAGCCCAGCGGCTCAACCAGCCCCTGAATACCATATTCAGCGAAGCGCGGTGCCAGGATCTGCAACGCCTCCAGCGTTTTCTCTGGTGCGATGGCAATACCCTCGTTCAATGGGCACATCACCAGCGCTTTGGCTCCAATGGCTTTCGCTTCTTGCAACATCGCTTCGGCTTTGCTCAACAGCGCGTCATCAGGGCGGTTAAACGGATAGAGCGCGTTAATGGTCTCGATCTCGATGTGATACTTATTCGCCAGCGATCGCAGCTGCGACGCGCTCAGACCATCGGTGACCTTGCCGCCCGGCATATCGTTACGCAGTTCCACTTTGCTCAAACCCAGTCGCTGAACTAACTGGAAAAAAGCTTCTAGTGAGAGCGCAGGCGCAATTTTACGGTTGATACAGAAACGGGTTGGATCGATGGCCATGTGAGGCTCCTGTAATAGGATACGGATCAGATGCTGCAAAGAAAACATTTATTTCATTGTTAGTGAATTATGAAATATCAGATATTGGATCTTCCTCGCAAAAATTTCATATTTCGTTTCGCGCAACAGCATAGCGACGTGACTTAAGTAGAAAATGTGTGGTCACAGTGGGTTAGGGTTGCGCCGGGGCAACAGGGTAAGAACGCCCGTAGTGAGGGCTTTGCGCCTGCCTGACAGCCAGAGCGGGAAAAATGCGATCCATGCCGCTAAAAGGAAATTTTCCAAAAAGAAGTATTTGAAAAATTTATTTCATTGTAATAGCTTCATAGCACGCTTTTCGTATTGCCTGGTCAGGTGGTGTTGCAGTGATAACCGACTGCCTGCAGGGAACTTCACATCAAAGAGGCAACGACATGACTATCGTAGGAAACTTTATCGGCGGCAAGATTACCCATAGCGCCAGCAATGAAACCATCCCGGTATACGATCCAGCCACCGGCAAAGTCGCGCGTGAACTGACGCAGAGCACTGCTGCTGAAGTGGAAAAAGCGATCGAAATCGCCCATGCCGCGTTCCCTGAATGGTCGAAAACTGCGCCGCTGCGTCGTGCCCGTGTGATGTTCAACTTCAAAGCACTGATGGAAAAACATCGTGACGAGCTGGCTGCGCTGATTGTGTCTGAGCACGGCAAAGTGTGGTCGGATGCGTTAGGTGAGCTGACGCGCGGTATCGAAGTGATCGAGTTTGCCTGCGGAATCCCGCATCTGATCAAAGGTGAAAACTCACCAAGCGTCGGCACCGGCGTGGATAGCTACTCGCTGATGCAGCCGGTTGGCGTGGTCGCGGGTATTACGCCTTTCAACTTCCCGGCGATGGTGCCACTGTGGATGTTCCCTATCGCACTGGCGTGCGGTAACACCTTTATCCTGAAGCCACCGGCGCTGGATCCATCAGCCTCTGTGCGTATGGCTGAACTGCTGAAAGAAGCGGGACTGCCGGATGGCGTGTTCAACGTGGTGCACTCGTCTAACGAAGATGCTGAGCAGCTGTACAAAGATCCGCGTATTGCGGCAGTGAGCTTCGTCGGCTCTTCCGGCGTGGCCGAGCATATCTACAAAACCGCCAGCGCCCACGGTAAACGTGTGCAGGCGTTTGGTGCGGCAAAAAACCACGCTATCGTGATGCCAGATGCCGATCTGGATGCCACTGTGAATGCCATCATGGGCGGCGCCTTTGGTTCTGCCGGTGAGCGTTGCATGGCGCTGCCTGTGGTTGTCGCAGTGGGCAATGATACTGCCGACAAACTGATTGCACGTCTGACTCCGCTGATCAAAGCGCTGCGCATCGGCCCCGGTATCCAGAAAGGTGCTGAAGAGAACGAAATGGGCCCGGTGGTTTCTGCCGCACATCAGAAGAAAGTACTGGGCTACATCGACAAAGGTGAAGCCGAAGGCGCAAAACTGGTGGTAGATGGTCGTGGCGTGAAAGTCGCAGGCCATGAAGAGGGTTATTACGTGGGCGGCACCCTGTTTGATAACGTTACCCCGGACATGATGATCTGGCGCGAAGAGATCTTCGGACCGGTATTGAGTATCATGCGTTCTACCGATTTCGACAGCGCGCTGAAGCTGGTAAACAGCCATGAATTCGGCAACGGCAGCGCCATCTTCACCAGCAACGGCCACACCGCGCGTGAGTTCGTGCAGAACGTGGAAGCGGGCATGGTAGGCGTTAACGTTCCCGTGCCGGTGCCAATGGCGTTCCACAGCTTCGGCGGCTGGAAGCGCTCAGTGTTCGGTGCCCTGAACGTGCACGGTCCAGACGGCGTGCGTTTCTACACCCGCATGAAAACCGCCACCGTGCGTTGGCCGAGCGGTCAGCAGACTGTTTCAGAGTTCAGCATGCCGACGCTGGGCTAATCTCGCTCTAACAAGGAGATCGATGATGTCTTTGATTTCGAAAGCACAGCAGCCAGACAGCAACGGCCGTATTCAGCACGTCACGCCGGAAAGTGCGGGCTGGGAGTATGTCGGTTTTGATGCTTATCTGTTGAAGAAGGGCCAAAGCCTGAAACTCAGCAGCGGCGATAAAGAGCTGTGCCTGGTGCTGGTGGCGGGTTTTGCCTCAGTGAAAACCCGCAACGCGGAGTTTCCCAACCTCGGCAAACGCCTGTCACCGTTCGAGCGTATTCCACCGTACTCGGTGTATGTGCCGCACGATGATGAAGTAGAAGTCTACGCCGACAGCGATCTGGAACTGGCGGTGTGTAATGCGCCGAGCAAAGGCAACCTGCCTGCGCGCCTGATTGCCCCGGAAGATGTGGGTGTGGAGCAGCGTGGTAAAGGGCGCAATCAGCGTCTGGTGCACAACATTTTGCCGGACAACAAAGAGGCCGACAGCCTGCTGGTGGTGGAAGTGTATACCGACGAGGGCGCGACCAGTTCGTACCCGAGCCATAAACATGACCAGAAAACCAGCCCGGATGAGACCTATCTGGAAGAGACCTATTATCACCGTTTCGATCCAGAGCCTGGTTTCGCGATGCAGCGCGTGTATACCGACGACCGTTCACTCGACGAGTGCATGGCGCCGTATAACCGCGATGTGGTGACCGTCCCGCGTGGCTACCATCCGGTGGCCACCATTGCGGGTTACGATAACTACTATCTGAACGTGATGGCCGGTCCGGTGCGTTTGTGGAAGTTTACCTGGGAAAAAGATCACGCCTGGGTGAACAGCGATAAGTATCCGCGCAGTAAATAAAGCCGCAGGTCGCCCTAATGGCGACCCTATCGGCTAGCGATACGCTTGTCGTTGGGTGTGCAGTGATGCGCACCTGCCAGAACATCGCAAGATATGAATGACACATGTAAAAAGGGCAGCCAAATGGCTGCCCTTTTTGATGTACAACGCTCGGCGAAGTTATTCGCCGGTGCCGGTATTATTCAACGCTAATGAAACCGCCAGCGTCTGCGCCAGACAGAGTGAGGCGACCTGCGAACGGAAGCCATCAACCTGCGCTTCGCGCACCACAAAACACACATCGCTGAAGGCGGCCAGCGGACTCACCTGGCTGTCGGTGATGGCAATCAGATGTGCGCCGCGTTTGGCACCCAACTCAACCAGCTCAACCGCTTCACGCGCATACGGCGAGTAGCTGATGGCAATCACCACATCTTTGGGATTCACCATGCTCAACTGCTCGGTAAACATGCCGCCGAGACCGTCGATCAGAAACGCACGACGCTCCAGATGGCGCAGCGCATACACCAGATAGGACGCAACGCTGAATGAGCGACGCAGGCCAATGATGTAGATATTCTCGGCTTCATCCAGCATTTTCACCGCTTTGTTCAGCTGGTCCGGATTAACCTGCATGGCTAGCTGCTGCAATGCCTGGCTGTTCACCATGGTGAATACGTTGAGAATCTCAACCGGGCTCTCAGGAGAACTGGCGCTGTCATCCGTCGCCGTCTGGCGGAACAGACGGGCGCGCTCGGTGTAGTTCACCGTTTCTTCCATCAGATGTTGACGGAAAACCTGTTTCATTTCGTTGAAACCGCTAAAGCCAAATGCGTTGGCAAAGCGAATCAGCGTGGAGGGCGGCACATCGGCCTGCTGCGCGATGGAAGCGACGGTATCGAAAGCAATGCTGTTGCTGTTATCAAGAATATAACGAGCCACCTGCTTCAGGCGTTTACTCAGCGTCTCATAGCGACGACGGATATCGTCCTGTAACAAGGTTAATTGGGTTGGATTATTGGTCATGACTTCGGCCCGTCAAAAAAGAAAATATGGCTGGATAATGAGCGCTATAGTACCAGATGGATGGAAAATTTCATTTGTTTGACGCTATCGTGACGCTTATTTCATCGGTTTATGAAATGCCTCACAAAAAGAAGTGATTAGCGAGAAGGCAAAAGCCAATAAAAAAAGCGGCTCTTGCGAGCCGCTTTTAACTGTGATTAAACCCTGTCAGCCACGCGCCGCGCGCCAGTAGCCAATCAGTCGCAGATAGTTGCCTTTCACCGTTTCAATCAGCGCTTTATCATCCAGTTCACCGTTGAGCCATTGGCGTGACGGTTGGCCGAAGATGGTGCGTCCGACGGCAAAGCCTTTCACCCACGGCGCTTGCGCCGCCGCAGCGAAACCGGCTTTCAGCGTCTCTTCCGGTGCATCGAGGCCGAGCAACAGAATGCCGCGGCAGTGGGGATCGTTCTGTTCGATCAACCCGCTGATGGCCTGCCAGCTCTCCGCCGACAGCGGTGGCAGTTTCCACCAGTCCGGCTGAATGCCCAGGCTGTAGAAGTGGCTCAGCATGTCGTAATAGTACGCTTCATTACGGTCAGGATTGCTCTCCGGCAGAATCAGTTCCAGCAGCAGCTCATGCCCGCTTTTGTTACAACCGTTCCACACATCGAGTACCAGTTCATCCTGCTCTTTACGCAGCTCGGCGCTGTCGTGCGGATGGTAGAACACCAGGCATTTCACCACGTGCTCTGCCGGCCAGTCGACCAGTTGCGAACCGATGTTACCGTGCTCCAGACGCAGGGGACGCGAGCTTGGCAGTTCGATAGGTCGGCCAATCCACCAGTTTTTGCCGGTAATGGCGTTCAGCGCTTTCTGGCCGTAGGTGGTATCCGCCAGAATCCCACTCTTCTCATTTAAGCCTGCTTCGTTGGCCGCTTCCTGTGCCGCCTGCAACAGCAGCAGTTTCAACTGCGGGATCTTATCTTCACTGACGCCCGCTTCACGTGCCATATCGGCCAACTGCTTACGGTGGTCAAAGGCGAACACGTTGAGTTCTGGCCACTGCTGTTTACGCGTGGTGACGCGGTGCAGATGGTTGAGGCGCGCATCCAGATCCGGACGTTTCACATCTTTATCGCGACCAAGGAAATCGTCCAACTCTTCTTTGGTTGGCATCGCTGGCGCGCAACCGTGGCGTGAGACCACCAGCGCACCACAGGCGTTGGCGTAGCGGCAAGCCTGTTCCCAGCTTTCATCGTTGAGCCAGCCGCGTAGCAGGCCAGACATAAAGGCATCGCCTGCACCCAGCACGTTCAGGACTTCAACGCGTACGCCGGTTTGCAATTTGGTCTGTTCCCAGCTGTCCGGGATATCACCTTCAAACACCACGCAACCCAAGGGTCCACGTTTACACACCAGCGTCGCTTTGCTTGCCTGGCGCACATTTTTCAGTGCTGTCAGCGTATCCGTGCTGCCGCCGGCAATATGGAACTCTTCTTCCGTTCCTACCACCAAATCGAAATAGTGCAGCACTTCCTGCAGCTGTTTCGTGACTTCACCGGATTCAACGAAACGCGTTTCGCCATCGCCCAGTGACGTCAGGCCCCACAGCACCGGACGATAATCGATATCCAGTGCGGTGCGCAGACCATTACGTTTGGCGATATCCAACGCTTTCAGTACCGCAGCGCGGGTTTGCGGATGTGAAAGATGCGTACCGGTGACCGCGACAGCGCGAGAAGAGGTGATGAATTCCTCTTTAATGTCATCCGGCACCAGGCCCATATCGGCACAGTTGTCGCGGTAGAAGATCAGCGGGAAGGTATCTTCATCTTTAATACCGAGGATCACCAGGCCGGTCAGGCGGTTTTTATCGGTGATCAGCCCATCGGTGTTACAACCTACGCGCTGCAATTCTTCTCGCAGAAAGCGGCCGTTATGTTCATCCCCTACGCGTGCCAGCATGGCTGATTTCAAGCCCTGAATGGCTGTTCCATAGGCCACGTTACCGGAAGAACCGCCCAGATATTTATTAAAGCTGGTCATATCTTCCAGACGTGATCCGATTTGCTGACCGTAGAGGTCGACGGCGATGCGTCCGATACAAATCACATCAAGCCGCTTCTGTTGTGTACTCATACCTGTGGTTTCCTTCTGTGATAAGCAGACACTGGGGCGAAAACGCCCAACATCAAGCGCTATGCTTCCGGGTTCTCAAGGTGCCTGATTGGCTATGGTCGCAGTATGAGGAATAAAAATTCCAAATACAATATGAAATGAAACATCCATCGCGATTTTGTGACCGAGGTAAAACTCTGCACAATGCGCTATCACGGCACGCTGTTTAGCATCAGTTTCACTGATGCTCTGGCTTGTGAGCCAGGTCGCAGGAAAATGACTGTGAATAAAGGAAGCTACTGAAGTGAAATGAAATTTCGCTATCTTGTTAAAATGCTATTTTGTCATTCCACTTTTACCCCTGCAACGGCCTCCGCTGGCAACGTTTCATCGCTGAATTTGATCTCCATCGCAAAATGAAATGTTTCTTCTGTAATTACGTTTAATGAAAAAAATATTTGTTTATAATCGCCACACGTTTCACTTATCCGCGGGTGCCGTAACGGCAGCGAAAACCCGAACCGCGTTGTACCTCACGTCAGGTACCAGCATGTAAAGGAAGAAGCATATGGGCACAATCAGACTTACCACGGCACAGGCGCTGGTGAAATTTCTTGATAACCAGTATCTGAACGTTGACGGCGTTGAAACCAAATTTGTGAAAGGCATTTTTGCCATTTTCGGCCACGGTAACGTGCTGGGATTGGGGCAAGCGCTGGAGCAGGACAGCGGCGATCTGGTGGTGCATCAGGGTCGTAATGAACAGGGCATGGCGCATGCGGCGATTGGTTTCGCCAAGCAGTCACTGCGTCGTCAGATTATTGCCTGTACCTCTTCAGTGGGACCGGGCGCGGCGAACATGATCACCGCAGCTGCCACGGCGACCGCGAACCGCATTCCTTTATTGCTGCTGCCGGGTGATGTGTTCGCGACGCGTCAGCCCGATCCCGTTTTGCAGCAGATCGAGCAGAGCCACGATCTCAGCATCAGTACCAACGATGCCTTCCGCGCGGTGAGCAAATACTGGGACCGCGTTAGCCGTCCTGAACAGCTGATGACTGCCTGTATTAATGCCTTGCGTGTGCTGACCGATCCGGCGGAGACCGGTGCCGTGACCATCGCGCTGCCGCAAGACGTGCAGGGTGAGGCCTGGGACTTCCCGGAATATTTCTTCCAGAAACGTGTGCACCGTCTGGATCGCCGTCTGCCGACCGCTGCCCAGTTGGAAGATGCTCTGTCGCTGATTGCGCGTAAACACAAGCCGCTGATTATCGTGGGTGGCGGTCTGAAATATTCCGATGCCGGTGCCGCGCTGCTGAAATTCGCGGAACGCTTTAACATCCCGTTTGCGGAAACACAGGCCGGTAAAGGCACCATTGTTTCTGATCATCCACTGAATGTGGGTGGCGTCGGCGAAACCGGCTGCCTGGCGGCTAACCTGTTGGCGAAAGAAGCCGACCTGGTGATCGGGATCGGCACGCGCTACACCGATTTCACCACCGCTTCGAAATGGATTTTCCAGAATCCTGAAGTGAGCTACCTCAACATCAACGTCAGCAATTTCGACAGCTACAAGCTCGATGCGGTGCAGCTGTTAGCGGATGCGCGTGAAGGGTTGACCGCACTGGAAAGCGGACTGAAAGGCTTTGAGAACCACTGGGGCGGTCAGGTTGAGCAGGCGCAAAGCAAGCTGCTGAAAGAGACGCAGCGTGTGTATGCCGCCACTTATAACACTGACGATTTTATTCCCGAAATCGCCGATCACATTGACCGTGAAGCGCTGTTTACTGAGTTTGAGCGCCTGACGCAGTCAGTGCTGACGCAGAGCAGTGTGCTGGGCACCTTAAACGAGCAGCTCCCAAAGGATGCAGTGATTGTCGCGGCAGCGGGCAGTCTGCCGGGCGACCTGCAACGCATGTGGCGCACCAAAGATTACAACTCGTACCACGTTGAATATGGCTATTCCTGCATGGGCTACGAAGTCAACGCCGCGTTGGGCGTGAAGCTGGCGCAGCCGCAGCGTGAAGTCTACGTGATGGTTGGCGATGGCTCGTTCATGATGCTGCACTCCGAGCTGGTCACCTCGATTCAGGAAGGCGCGAAAATCAACGTGGTGCTGCTGGATAACATGACCAACGGCTGTATTAACAACCTGCAGATGGAACACGGTATGGACAGCTTCACCACCGAGTTCCGTTTCCGCAACCCGGAAGGCGGCAAGCTGGATGGCGGCTTTATTCCGGTCGATTTCGCGGCGATTGCGGGCGGTTACGGCTGTAAAACTTATCGCATCACCACGCTGGAACAGTTGGAAGCTGCACTGATTGACGCGCAGAAACAGACCGTTTCAGTGCTGTTCGACATCAAAGTGCTGCCAAAAACCATGATTCACAAATATTTCAGCTGGTGGCACGTTGGTGTGGCTCAGACTTCAACGTCTGAACGCACGCAGGAAGTCGCTGACAAGCTTAACGTGCATATCGAACAAGCACGTAAGTACTAACACCCTTTTTAGGCCGGCGTTCGCCGGCCTTGTTTAACCCTATGTACCCCAAATAATTCGAGAGTCAGGAAGGCGGCCAACGAGAGCAGCCAACGCACCTGCATCTTGAAATATGAAGGGCATACTTATCCGACTCTACAGGTGTAATTATGACGCTCAAACTCGGTGTAATTGGTACCGGTGCAATTGGTCAGGATCACATTCGTCGCTGCAACAATGTGTTGCAGGGCGCGAAAGTGGTGGCGGTTTCAGATATCAACGTGGAAGGGGCCCGTGCGGCGCTGCAGCGTCTGAATATCGAAGCTGAGGTGTATCAGGATGGTCATCAGGTGATTCACTCGCCGGAGGTGGATGCCATTCTGGTGACATCATGGGATCCGACCCACGAAGAATTCACCCTCGCCGCCATTGCTGCTGGCAAGCCGGTGTTCTGCGAGAAGCCGCTGGCGATGAGCGCCGAAGGCTGCCGCCGCATCGTTGATGCCGAAATTAAACACGGTAAACGCCTGGTGCAGGTGGGCTTTATGCGTCCGTACGATTCAGGCTATCGCGCGTTGAAGAAAGTGATCACTGACGGTGAAATCGGCGAGCCGCTGATGCTGCACTGTGCGCACCGCAACCAGAGCGTGGGCGAAAATTACACCACCGATATGGCGATCACCAACACCCTGATTCACGAGCTGGACGTGTTGCGCTGGTTGACCGAAGACGATTATAAATCGGTGCAGGTGGTGTTCCCGCGTTCCACCTCGAAGAGCCATGCCAAATTGAAAGATCCGCAAATCGTGCTGTTCGAAACCCAGAAGGGCATCCGTATTGATGTCGAGATCTTCGTGAACTGCGCATACGGCTACGACATTCAGTGTGAAGTGGTGGGCGAAGAGGGCATTGCCAAACTGCCTGAGCCTTCCTCTATTCAGATGCGCAAAAACGCGCGTCTCGGCAATGCGCTGCTTACTGACTGGAAAGACCGTTTCATTGAAGCCTATGACGTTGAACTGCAGGCCTTCATCAATGACGCCACGGCGGGCAAGTTGACCGGTCCTTCCGCCTGGGATGGGTTTGCCGCTTCCGTTGCGGCGGATGCGTGCCATAAAGCCCAGAACAGCGGCGCTATTGAGCCGGTGACCATGCCTGCGCGTCCAGACTTTTACGCCAAATAACTGAATCCGTGCGCTAACACTTCTCTCTCAGAATCAGGGAATTGAAATGAACAAAGACAATGTAAAACTGGCGATTGCGCCAATCGGCTGGACCAACGATGACATGCCAGAGCTGGGCAGCGAAAACACCTTCCAGCAGACGGTGAGCGAAATGGCGTTGGCAGGTTTCACCGGCAGTGAAGTCGGCAGTAAATACCCGAAAGATCCCGCAGTGTTGAAACCGATGTTGGATATTCGTGGTATCCAAATCTGCAATGCCTGGTTCAGCACTTTCTTCGCCAACGGTGACAAGGCGAAAACCATCGACGAGTTCACCCATCACATGAACTTCCTGCACGCCATGGGCGCGCGCGTGATTGGCTGCTCTGAACAAAGTAAAAGTATTCAGGGCACCACGCTGGCGGTGCTGGAGCAGAAACCGATCTTCACGGATGAAGAGTGGCGTCTGACGGCGGAAGGCTACAACGAGTTGGCTGAAATCGCGGCGAAGAAGGGCATGCGCGTGACGCTGCACCATCACATGGGGACCGGCATTCAGACCCCAGCGGAAATCGATCGCTTTATGGAATCGACCAATCAGAATGTCGGCCTGCTGTATGACACTGGCCACATCTACTACTCCGAAGGCTCACAGCAGGCGATGCTGGATGTGCTGACCCAATACCTGCCACGTATTTTCCACGTGCACCTGAAGGATGTGCGTGACAGCGTGGTGGCTGAAGTGCGTGAAAAATCACTGTCGTTCCTTGATGGCGTGAAGAAAGGCACCTTCACCGTGCCGGGCGACGGCGTGATTGATTTCAAACCGGTGTTCAAAATCCTCGACGATTACGGCTACAAAGGCTGGATGGTGGTGGAAGCGGAGCAGGATCCGGCACTGGCCAATCCGTTCGAATATGCGGTGAAAGCACGCAAATACATTCGCGAGAATACCGGGTTATAAGTTCAATGATACGCAATGAATTGCACCGCTGCGGATTGTGCACTTCCGTTGTAGCGGTGCGATTCATCGCGCTGTTTTGACTTCAGACACCATAAAAAAGGCCGTTACCCCTTTCAGGATAACGGCCTTTTTATTTGGCCTGGATTACGAAGCCAGCGACAGCGCCGGTTTCTGACCGTTGACCGCCAGCCACTCGCGAATGCGTGCCTGCTCGGCTTCTGTCAGCCACATACCTTGTTTGGTACGACGCCAGATCGCATCATCCAGTTCGCGCACCCACTCATTTTTCACCAGGTAGCGCAATTCAGCTTCATAAAACTCGTGGCCGAAGTTCTCGCCCAGATCCGCCAGACTGCTTGCGCCAGCCAGCAGTTCTTCGGTGCGGCTGCCGTAGGTACGGGCAAAGTGGCGCGCCATGCCTTCGCTGATAAACGGATAGCGACGACGTAAGCCTGCGGCGTAATCTTCACGAGTGCCAGAGAAATCACCGCCTGGCAGTACTGCTGATTTAGTCCAGGCTGGGCCAGCGTTGGGATAGTACTTCGCCAGTTTCTCCAGTGCGTGCTCTGCCAGCTTACGATAGGTGGTCAGCTTACCGCCAAACACCGACAGCAGCGGCGCCTGGCCGTTGTCATCGTGCACATCCAGCGTGTAATCACGGGTGATGGCCTGCGGAGAATCCGATTCGTCATCACACAGCGGACGCACACCAGAATAAGTCCAGACGATGTCATCTTTGCTCAGCTGCTGTTTGAAGTGTCCGTTAAACACTTTCAGCAGATAGCTGATTTCGTTGTCATCGATCTTCACGTCTTTCGGATCGCCTTTGTACTCCACATCTGTCGTACCGATGATAGAGAACTCGTCCATCCACGGAATTACAAACACGATACGGTTATCTTCGTTCTGCAGGATGTAAGCCTGCTTTTCACGGTGTACGCGCGGCACCACAATGTGGCTGCCTTTGATCAGGCGAATGCCATAAGGTGATTTTAATTTCAGACCATCGTCGAACAGTTGCTTCACCCATGGGCCAGCGGCGTTAACCAGGCCTTTAGCGCGCCAGGTGAAAATTTTGCCGGTATCGATATCTTCCGCTTCTACCATCCAGAGACCGCCTTCGCGCCATGCACGGTTAACGCGGGTGCGGGTGCGCACTTCGCCACCCTGTTTCACCACTTCCTGCGCGTTAAGTACCACCATGCGCGCATCGTCCACCCAGCAGTCGGAATATTCGAATCCGCGCGTGATCTCAGGCTTAAGGGCCGATTCCGCGCCAAAACGCAGGCCTTTACTGCCCGGTAGGGTGGTGCGTTTACCCAGGCGGTCGTACATAAACAGGCCAAGGCGAATCATCCACGCCGGACGCAGATGCGGGCGATGTGGCAAGCGGAAGCGCATTGGGAAGGCAATGTGCGGTGCCATTTTCAGCAGCACTTCACGTTCGGCCAGCGCTTCGCCCACCAGGCGGAATTCGTAATGTTCCAGGTAGCGCAGGCCACCGTGGATTAATTTAGAGCTGTTGGAGGAGGTTGCACAGGCCAAATCCCGCGCCTCCAGCATCAGCACTGACAGTCCGCGTCCTGCAGCGTCCACTGCAATGCCGGCTCCGTTAATGCCGCCGCCGATCACGATCAGGTCTTTGGTTTCCACGTCATCTCCTCCGATGTTCGGAATAGTTCTAAAATGTTCGTTTTCGAGCGTAATAATAATCGGAAACCAACATTGATGCCAGCGCTTAACTCAATAAAAACATTTTTGCGTGATATAGCTAACATTCCTGCAGGAAAAAAAATCCATAGCCATAACTTTTGTCAGGTTATCGCGACGGATTCTCAGGTTAAACTAGGCGCTAATTGTGACGACCTTATGAGAGACACCATGGAAAACTTCGAATGTATTTCGGTTCATCAGGCTAACGAGCACCTGGCACAAGGCGCACAGCTGGTGGACATTCGCGACCCACAAAGCTTTGCCATGGGCCACGCGACAGGATCGTTGCATCTGTCGAATGACAATCTGGCGGACTTTATCGCGCAGGCGAATCATGCGTTGCCGGTGCTGGTGATGTGCTATCACGGCAACAGCAGCAAAGGGGCGGCGCAGTTTTTGTTAGGGCAGGGATTCAGTGCAGCGTATAGCATCGATGGCGGTTTTGACGCCTGGCGTGCCGTGTTCCCCGCGCAGGTGGCCACTGGCGGCGTCTGAGACGATCACATAAAGGAAGGAGAACCCGCACGATGCGCATTACTCAGTTCAACAACCCGCGTATGGCGCAGGCGTTTGTGGATTACATGGCAACGCGCGGCGTCACGCTGCGTATTGAGCGCGAAAGCCACTATGTCATTATGCTGGATGATGAAGCCAGGCTGGAGATGGTTGAAAACGAACTTGCCCAGTTCGTACGCGACCCTAATCATCCACGCTATCAGGCCGCCAGCTGGCATACAGGCAGTACCGAAAGTGGCTTGCGCTATGAACGCAGCAACATCTGGGCGAATATTCGTGAACGCGCAGGCCCGCTCACCATGACGATCATGATTGCCTGCGTGGCGGTGTTCATCATGATGCAGATTGTCGGTGATGATGTGGCGCTGGATTGGCTGGCGTGGCCTGCTGACTCCTCGCAGTATTTCCAGGTGTGGCGCTGGTTTAGCCATGCGTTGTTGCACTTCTCACTGCTGCACATCCTGTTCAATCTGATGTGGTGGTGGTATCTCGGTGGCGCAGTGGAGAAGCGCATTGGCAGCGGCAAGCTGTTTGTGATTATGCTCATTTCCGCGCTGTTGAGCGGCTGGATGCAGGCTAAATTCAGCGGTGTGCTGTTCGGCGGACTATCGGGCGTAGTGTATGCGCTGATGGGTTATTGCTGGCTGCGTGGCGAGCGCGATCCCGAAAGTGGCATTTATCTGGAGCGCGGTCTGATGGGCTTCGCTATTGTATGGCTGATTATTGGCTGGTACGGCGCTTTTGGGCTGTCGATTGCTAACGCTGCACATGTCACCGGCTTGCTGGTCGGCCTGGCAATGGCGTTTGTCGATACGCGCAATGTGGCACGTCGGTAGCAGGTATAAAAAGAAAACGGCTCTGAGCCGAGGAGAGAGATGTGAAGCAGACGCAACGTCATGACGCCATTATCGATTTGGTGCGACGCCAGGGATATGTCAGTACGGAAGAGCTGGTGGATCACTTTGAGGTGAGCCCGCAAACCATTCGACGTGACCTGAACGATCTGGCCGATCAGAATAAAATCCTGCGTCATCACGGTGGCGCGGCGCTGCCTTCCAGCTCTGAAAACACCGCATGGCAGGATCGTAAAATGATGTGGTCGGCGGAGAAAGCGCGCATTGCCGAGCGTGTGGCGAGCCAGATCCCCGATGGTGCCACGCTGTTTATCGATATCGGCACCACGCCTGAAGCGGTGGCGCATGCCTTGCTGAACCATAACAATTTGCGCGTGGTGACTAACAATCTCAACGTGGCAATTTTGCTGATGGCGAAACCGGACTTCCGCGTGATCATCGCCGGCGGTGAAGTGCGTACGCGCGATGGTGGCATCATGGGCGAAGCGACGCTGGATTTCATCTCCCAGTTCCGCCTCGACTACGGCATTCTCGGCATCAGCGGTATTGATATGGATGGCTCACTGCTGGAGTTCGATTACCACGAAGTACGCACCAAACGCGCGATAATCGAAAACTCACGCTGCGTGATGTTGGTGGTGGACCATTCTAAGTTTGGCCGTAATGCGATGGTGAACCTGGGGAATATGAGCCTGATTGACTATATGTATACCGATCAGACGCCGCCCGCCAGCGTGCTGAAGGTGATTGAGCAACACGAAGTCCATCTCGAACTCTGCTAATCCATCCTGCCGGGGCGGTCACCGTGCCGCCCGCAGGGTCGCATCAGGTTGAGCGCCACGCTTAAATCCACTTTTTTTCCCTTCATCCGCATTTCTCTGTCGCTTTTTTCTTCGCCCCCGGCTTTACTTATCCTTTCTGGTTATGCGCTCGCCCATCTTTACCGTTAACGGATTCGAAGGGATTGATATGTCGCAGCAAAAATTTAATAAGACACGTTTCGACGCCGCACTTACCCGCCAATGGCAGCACCTTGGACTCACCTCCGCCCAGCAAATGACACCGCATCAGTGGTGGCAGGCATTAAGCCGTGTGCTGACGGAGATGCTCGCCACACAGCCGCCCGCCACACCGCGCGCAGGCCAACGCCATGTGAACTATCTGTCGATGGAGTTTCTCATCGGCCGCCTGACCGGCAACAACTTGCTGAATCTCGGTTGGTACGACGAGGTGAAGGAAGCGCTGGCGGCGCATCAGGTAGAACTCAGTGAATTGCTGGAGGAAGAGGTGGATCCGGCGCTTGGCAACGGTGGATTGGGGCGCCTGGCCGCGTGCTACATGGACTCCATGGCCACTGTCGGGCAGGCCGCGATGGGACATGGCCTTAATTATCAGTACGGTTTGTTCCGCCAGACCTTTGACGATGGCCAGCAAAAAGAGGCGCCGGACGACTGGCAGCGCAACAGCTATCCGTGGTTTCGCCATAACGCCGCGCAGGATGTGCAGGTTGGCATCGGCGGCAAAGTGAAGAAAAACAGTGATGGCTCGCTGCAGTGGCGACCTAAATTTCATCTTAAAGGTGAAGCCTGGGATTTGCCGGTGGTCGGCTACCGCAATGGCGTGACGCTGCCGTTACGTTTGTGGCAAGCCACCAGCGTGCATCCGTTCGATCTCACCCTGTTCAATGATGGCAAGTTCCTGCAGGCCGAACAGCCCGGCATTGATGCTGACAAACTCACCAAGGTGCTGTATCCCAACGATAATCACGCTGAAGGGAAGCGCCTGCGCCTGATGCAGCAATATTTCCAGTGCGCCTGCGCGGTGGGGGATATTCTGCGCCGCCACCATCTTGCCGGGCGCTCGATTCACACCTTGCCCGATTTTGAAGTCATCCAACTCAACGATACCCATCCCACCATCGCCATCCCGGAAATGCTGCGTATTCTGCTGGATGAGCATCAATTGAGCTGGGATGAAGCCTGGCACATCACCAGTCGTGTTTTCGCCTACACCAATCACACGCTGATGCCAGAAGCACTGGAGCGCTGGGATGAACAGCTGGTGCGCGATCTGCTGCCGCGCCATATGCTGATCATCCGCGAAATTAACCAGCGGCTGAAAAAAATCGTCAAGAAGCAGTGGCCTGGCGACAGCGCGACCTGGCAGAAGCTGGCGGTGGTGGCCGACGGGCAGGTGCGTATGGCGAACCTGTGTGTGGTGAGCTGTTTCGCCGTGAATGGCGTGGCTGCGCTGCACTCTGAGCTGGTGGTGAAGGATCTGTTCCCGGAGTATCACCAACTGTGGCCGACCAAATTCCATAATGTCACCAACGGCATCACACCGCGCCGCTGGTTGAAGCAGTGCAATCCGCTGCTGTCGAACCTGATTGATGAGACGTTGCAGGTGGAGTGGGCCAACGATCTGGATGCGCTGGAATGGCTGGCGCCCTATGCGCGTAAGAAAGCTTTCCGTCAGCAGTTCCGTACCATCAAGCAGCAGAATAAGCTGCGGCTGACCGTGTATATCAAACGCGTGACCGGCATTGATGTGAACCCTGATGCGCTGTTCGATGTGCAGATTAAGCGGCTACACGAGTACAAACGTCAGCACCTCAGCCTGCTGCATATGCTGCACTGCTATCGTCAGCTGCGGGACAATCCTGATAACCCCGACTTTGTGCCACGCGTGTTTCTGTTTGGTGCGAAAGCCGCGCCAGGCTACTACCTGGCCAAGAACATCATCTACGCCATCAACAAAGTGGCTGAAGTGATTAACAACGATCCCAAAGTTGGCGATCGGTTGAAAGTGGTATTTATTCCGGACTATCGCATTACCGCCGCAGAGCTGATGATTCCGGCAGCCGATCTCTCGGAGCAAATCTCGACCGCCGGTTATGAAGCGTCCGGCACCGGGAATATGAAGCTGGCGCTGAACGGCGCGCTGACCATTGGCACGCTGGATGGCGCAAACGTTGAGATCGCCGAAGCGGTGGGCGAGAAGAACATCTTTATCTTCGGCAATACGGTGGATGAGGTAAAGGCGCTCAAAGCCAACGGCTACAGCCCGAAAAAGCTGCGCAAGCAGAATAAGTATCTGGATGGTTTGCTGAAAGACCTGGA
This sequence comes from Pantoea sp. SM3, assembly GCF_000963995.1. Classification (NCBI taxonomy): domain Bacteria; kingdom Pseudomonadati; phylum Pseudomonadota; class Gammaproteobacteria; order Enterobacterales; family Erwiniaceae; genus Pantoea; species Pantoea sp. SM3. The sequence goes on along the minus strand of NZ_JZRD01000007.1, from coordinate 68,269 downwards.
GAAGGGCAAGTTCAGTGCAGGTGACAAGCAGGCATTTGACATGCTGCTCACCAGCCTGACCAAAGGCGGCGATCCCTGGCTGGTACTGGCCGATTTCGAGGCTTATCTCGAGGCGCAGCAGCAGGTTGAAGCCTTGTGGAAAAATCCGGAGGCGTGGACCAAAGCGGCGATTCTTAACACCGCGCGCACCGGGCGTTTCAGCTCCGATCGTTCGATTCGCGATTACCAGCAGCGTATCTGGCAGGCCGCGCGCTGATTTACAGCTCGCCAACAATGGCAACCCGATGTTGTTCGGTACGGTTTTCGTCGGGTGCGCATGGATGCGCACCGCACCCAAGGAGATGCGATGACACTCAGTAAACTGGATAAGGCCGCGCAGGACGCGGGTATTGCGGTAGATTTTACCAACGCGAACGGTGAGCGGGTGCGCATTAGCGACGACACCAAACGTGCACTGCTGGCGGTGATGAATACGCCGGAAGGTAAAGCGCCACCACTGCCGCCGGTGCTGGTTTTTACCCCGCGCCGTCCGCGTCAGTGTTGCCCGCAGGGCAAAGGCGAGTTTAGCTGGCAGTTTGAAACCGAACGCGGCAAAACTTACAGCGGCACGCTACAGGCGGGGGAAGCCTTCGCGTTGCCGCCGCGTCTGGCGCAGGGTTATCACCGTTTGACCTTGCGGCAGGGACGTCAGCAGTGGCACTCGCGCATTATTATCGCGCCACGTCGCTGCTATTTATCCGAACCGCTAGCGCAAGGCGACAAACGCTGGGGAGCGCTGGTGCAGCTTTACACGCTGCGATCCGATCGCAATTGGGGGATCGGTGATTTTGGCGATCTTGCGCAAATGCTGGAGCAGGTTGCCGCTCACGGTGGCGATTTTGTTGGCCTCAACCCGTTACACGCGCTTTATCCTGCGCAGCCTGAACACGCCAGCCCTTATAGCCCCACCTCGCGTCGCTGGCTGAATATGTTGTATATCGACATCAATCAGGTCGCGGCATTTGCACAAAGTGATGAGGCACAGCGTTGGTGGAAACGCGCTAAAACGCGCAAGGATGTGCAAGCCGCGCGCGCAACTGACTATGTCGACTATCGTGCGGTGGCGGAGTTGAAAATCACGGCGCTACGTCTGGCCTGGCAGCAATATCAGCCTGAGCAGGCGTTCCTGCAATTTGTCGCGGAGGGCGGCGATCATCTGCGCTATCAGGCGGCGTTTGACGGCATTCTGGCAGAACGCAGCGCTCAGCAGGAGAAGGCGTGGGGATGGGCGTCATGGCCGGAAACCTGGCGCAATGCGCACCAGCCCGAGGTGCAACAGTGGTGCTCGCAGCATGAGGACGAGATTCAATTCTGGTGCTGGTTGCAGTGGCTGGCGCAACAGCAATTTGCCGCCTGCTGGCAGCGCAGCCAGCAACTCGGCATGACGGTGGGGCTTTACCGTGATCTCGCCGTGGGTGTGGCGCAGCACAGTGCAGAAACCTGGCAGGATGCGCAGCTGTATAAGCTGGGCGCTTCTGTGGGTGCGCCGCCGGATCGCCTGGGGCCACTGGGGCAAAACTGGGCGTTGCCGCCGCTTGATCCGCACGAGATGCGCGCGCGCGGCTATCAGCCTTTTATCGATTTGTTGCGCGCCAACATGCGTGATTGCGGCGCGCTGCGTATCGATCACGTGATGGCGTTATTGCGGCTGTGGTGGATTCCGTATGGTGAGACAGCGGATAAAGGCGCCTATGTGTCGTATCCGGTGGACGATTTGATGGCGATTCTGGCGCTGGAAAGTCAGCGCCATCGCTGCATGGTGATCGGCGAGGATCTGGGCATTGTGCCGCCGATCATCGTCCGCATGATGCGCAGCCACGGTATTTTCTCGTGGAAAGTGCTGTTCTTCGAACAGGAGCGCGATGGCCGCTACCGCCAGCCTTCGGCTTATCCTCGCCAGTCGATTGCCAGTGCCAGTACCCATGATTTGCCCACGTTGAGCGGATTCTGGCAGGCGGAAGATTTGGCATTGGGTGAAAAGCTTGGCATGTATCGTGATAGCGTGCTGCGCTCCCTGCAACAACAACGCACGGCACAAAAGCAGGCTTTGCTGGATGCCTTACAGCAGGCGGGGGCCATGCCTGCTCGCAGTCGTCAACCTGCGTTGAAACAACCGCTTACGCCGGCGCTGAATGTGGCGATGCACCGTTACCTGGCCCGCACGGAAAGCGCACTACTGGGATTGCAGCCGGAAGATTGGCTCGGCATGACAATGCCGGTAAACGTGCCTGGCACCGTGGATGAGTATCCGAACTGGCGGCGCAAGTTATGTGTCTCGCTGGAAGAGATGTTTGCCGACAAAGCCGTGAAGCACGTTCTGAAAGCGGTGAATGACGGGCGCAAAGCGAGGTAGAAATCTGCGGCAGCTCGGGTGCGCTGCCGCAAGAAAATCAGTAATAAGAGTGCTCGCCGCGCTGGTGTTCAGTGAGGTCACGCACACCTTTCAGCTCAGGGAACGCTGCCAGCAGCTCTTTCTCGATGCCATCTTTCAGCGTGACGTCGATCATTGAACAGCCGTTACAGCCGCCGCCAAACTGCAGAATCGCGTAACCGTCATCGGTGATTTCCATCAGGGATACACGACCACCGTGACCAGCCAGCTGTGGGTTGATCTGCGCTTGCAGCAAATACTCCACACGCTCAACCATTGGGGCATCATCCGACACTTTGCGCATCTTGGCGTTTGGCGCTTTCAGCGTCAGCTGGGAACCGAGGTTATCGGTGACAAAATCGATCTCAGCATCTTCCAGGTAAGGCGCGCTCAGCTCATCAACATAGGCTGACAGCTTTTCGAACTTCATTTCAGTATCAGTGGCTTCTACTGCATCGGGTGGGCAGTAAGAAACACCGCATTCAGCGGTTGGCGTACCCGGATTAATGACGAATACGCGAATTTGTGTGCCATCTTCTTGTTTTGATAGCAATTTTGAGAAGTGCTCTTGCGCAGCATCAGTAATAACGATCATGGCGATTGCTCAATAGTTGACTAAATTACTTGGTTATAATACGCCCAACGCCGACGCTCTACAAGGTACGGCACAGGCAGCCAATATGCACGCTGGCCGCGCCTTGCGCCAGCAAAATGCGGCTGATTTCTGCCACCGTGCTTCCGGTGGTCACCACATCGTCGATGAGCAGGATATGGCGTCCGCGCACCGGCATTTCAAGGGAAAAGGCCCCGCGCAGATTCTTTTTCCGCGCCGAAGCGCGCAACGCATGCTGGACCAACCCCCGCCGTCTGCGGCGCACCCCGGCACGATATTCACAACCTAGCCAGCGTGCCAGCGGTTTTGCCAGCAGCTCAGCCTGATTATAGCCACGCTGCCAGGCTCGACGCCGATGTAACGGCACACTCAACACCAAATCGATGCGCGGCGTCAGGTTATCGCGGCGACTATTTAACAATTTTAACAAAAGCAGCCGCGCCAGCATCACTCTGAGTGCGGTTGCCCGAGAAAATTTCAGCTGGATGACCCAATCACTCAGCGGCGGCAGGTAATCACTAACGCAGGTCAGGCTGTGCCACGGCGGTGGACGACGCAGACAGCGGCCGCACAATCGGGTGCCGCTGGCCGGCAGTGCACAGCAGGGGCAGATCGCGGGCAGCGCCGGGATTTGTTGCACACAGCGGCTGCATAGCCCATGTCTGGCAATCTGTAATGGCAGGCGGCATAGCCAACACAGGGCAGGGATTGATAGCATAGCGGCCTCTTTTCACTTTTCGGGAGTGTAACCGATGAGTTCGCTTTACTGGCACACCACAGGCACGGGCGATCGCGATCTTGTGCTGCTGCACGGCTGGGGATTGAATGCCGAAGTGTGGCAGAACATTGTTCCACGACTCAGCCCGCATTTTCGTCTGCACCTGGTGGATCTGCCCGGCTTTGGCCGCAGCCAGGGGTTTGGTGCACTGACCTTAGCCGACATGGCTCAACAGCTGGTTCCACAACTGCCTGAGCGTGCAGTGTTGCTCGGCTGGTCGCTGGGGGGACTGGTTGCCAGCCAGATTGCACTGACGCAGCCTGAACGTGTCACCGCGCTGATTAGCGTGGCATCGTCGCCCTGTTTTACCGCGCACGAGGATTGGCCGGGCATCAAGCCTGAGACGCTGGAGAGCTTCCAGCAGCAGTTGAGCAATGATTTCCAGCGCACCGTAGAACGTTTCCTGGCCTTGCAAACCATGGGTACGGAAAACGCTCGCCAGGATGCACGTCAGCTCAAAGACGTGGTGCTATCGCAGCCAATGCCTTCGGTCGCGGTGCTGGAAGGTGGACTGGAGATATTGCGTGAAGTGGATCTGCGCGCGCAGCTGCCGCAGCTGACAATGCCTTTTATGCGTCTGTATGGATCGCTGGATGGATTAGTCCCGCGTCGCATTGCAAAGCAGTTAAATGAGGCGTTGCCGTGCTCACCTGCAGTTGTGATGGAAAAAGCGGCACATGCGCCATTTATCTCGCACCCTGACACATTTTGTCAGCATATTATCTATTTTATCCAAGCGGTTAGCCGTTAAATCTATTGCGGCAGTGGCAATTCTTTCATCAGCGGTAATACTTTTGACGTGAGCTGAGCTGCTTCGCGGTGTGATCTTTTGCTATCTCGCCTGTTGTGCTTCGCAGCCGCTGACATCTCAATAATGCAAAAAATGGATGAGGATAATGCTATGAAGATGATGAAATGGGCAGTGGCTTCTCTGGTGATGAGTGCGGTGTCGTTTTCAGCGTTCGCCGCAAAGGAAGTGACTAAAGAAGAAGTGCAAAAAATGAATCTGGAGAAAATCGGTACGGTGACCACCACGGCGGAGACCACTTCACCGATGGATGCGAAGCGCGAACTCTCCAAAGCGGCCGATGAGAAAGGCGGCAAATACTTTCTGGTGATCGCAGGCCGCGAACATGGCAAGTTTAGCGCCACGGCGGATGTTTATAAATAATCAGCCACGCAGCCACATAAATTGCCACGCAGCCAGTGTCATCGGCTGGCTGCCGTCGATCTTCTCGCCGCTGATCACATCCTGGAAATGTCGTGTCTGTGGCAGATGCGTGGTGACTTCCCGGCTGCTGAGATTAAACACGCACAATAAGCCGTCTTCATTGCCTGGCGGATGTCGTCGCAGCATCAATAAGGCATTTTCACTCTCCAGCAGCGTCATCGCATTATCCGGATGGAACGCGCTCTGGCGGGTGCGCAGCTGGATCAATGCGCTGAGTCGTTCATACACCTGCTGACGTAACGGGTCATCGCCGCTGATCCACTGTTCCATTTCACGCAAACTGTATTTCTGGCGATTGATGGCGCGGTTGTGTCCTGCCGCGCGCACGCCTTCATTGTCGTTGCGCGATCCCAGAATACTTTGGATATAGATGGCCGGCACGCCCGGAAAGGCGAGCAGAATGGCATGTGCCAGCAGGAAGCGACGCAGACGTGTGTCATCGTCATCATTCTGTTGGTTGAGAGCATCGAAATAGGTGACGTTAATTTCGTAAGGGCTGGTGGTGCCATCGGGATTATTTTTATAAGACACCAGCGCCCCTTCCAGCGCCAAATCTCGCACCAGTGCTACGATCTCCACTTCAGACAAAATACCGCGCGCAGGATTGAGGCCAATGCCATCGTGCGAGGCAAGGAAGTTGAAGAAAGTGGTGGTGCCGTTACTGGTGCCCAGCGTGCTGGCCCATTGGCGCAGCGCGCGTGCGGATCCTGAATGAATGGCATGCAGCACCAGCGGCGGCAGTGAAAACTGATACACCATCTGCGCTTCGTCGTGCCCGTTACCAAAATAACTAATGTTGTCTTTGTGCGGCACGTTAGTTTCCGTGACGATCACTGTACCCGGTGCCACTTCGTTAGCGATGGCGCGAAACAGCTTCACCAGTTGGTGGGTCTTGGGCAGGTGAATACAATTTGTACCCGGCGTTTTCCACATATATCCCACCGCATCGAGACGAACGTAATCGGCGCCTTTGTTCAGGTAATCCAGCAATACGTCGACCATGCGAATCAGCACTTCAGGATTGGCAAAATTAAGATCGATTTGATCGGCGCTGAAAGTGGTCCAGATAAAGCGAGTTTCACCATCGGCCATCTCGAACGGGGTGAGCAACGGTGAGGTGCGGGGACGCGTCACGGCGCTGAGATCGGTAGCCGGCGGCATGCTGATAAAAAAGTCATCCCAACCGGGATCCTGCGCCAGATAGTGGCGGAACCATTGGCTGTGCGCCGACATATGATTACAGACAAAATCGAACATCAGCCGGGTTTCACTGTGCAGCGCCGCAATATGCTGCCACTCGCCACAAAGAGGATTCACCTGGTGATAATCAATCACGGAGAAGCCATCGTCGGAAGAGTAGGGAAAAAACGGCAGCAGATGGACCAGGCTGAAAGTGGATTGCAGATGCTGCTGATAGAAGTGCGAGAAGCTGGCAAGTGTGGGCTTATCGGGTTCACGGAACTGATCGGCGTAGCTGATCAATACCACATCCTTCTCATCCCAGTGGGCTTTGCGCGGCAGCTTAGCGGTATCTCGCGCTGCACGAATGTGGGAAAGCAGACGCTCACGTGCGGCGACGGGGAAGCGGCCTGCGTAAATCTCATCAAGTAGGGCGTTGATTATGTCCATCAGATCGTTGGGCCACGCGGAAGGTCATTTTTTCACACGGATTTTTTCAGCGTAGACGGATGAGGGGATTTATCAAATGTGTACGCGCGGAGCGAAGCCGCCTCCGCGCGTTATTCAGGGCTGGGCGTTAGCGTTTTTTGCCAAATGCTGCTGCCAGCGCATCACCCATCGCGCTGTTGCCTGCAGGTGCATTGGCAGGTTTACCGCGTCCTTTGCTGCTAGCGGCGGGACGTGCATTCTCTTTGCCGCTGCTGCGGTTATTACCGCCGCGCGCATTGCTCTCGCCGGGCTGCTCGTCAAGACGCATGGTGAGGGCGATGCGTTTACGCTGCATATCCACTTCCATCACCTTCACTTTGACGATATCGCCCGCTTTCACCACCTGATGGGGATCTTCGACGAACTTGTCTGACAGTGAAGAGATGTGCACCAGACCATCCTGATGCACGCCGATATCCACGAAAGCACCAAAGTTGGTGACGTTGGTGACCGCGCCTTCCAGAATCATGCCCGGCAGCAGATCGTTCAGCGTTTCCACGCCTTCGGCAAATTGCGCGGTTTTGAATTCCGGACGGGGATCGCGCCCCGGTTTCTCCAGCTCTTTCATGATGTCGGTGACGGTTGGCAGACCAAAACGCTCGTCGGTGAAGTCGCGCGCGTTGAGATCGCGCAACCCACCCGGGTTGCCCATCAGTTCGCTCAGCGCCTGTTCAGTCGCGGCCAGAATACGTTCGACCAGCGGATAAGCTTCCGGGTGCACGGTGGAGGCATCCAGCGGGTTATCGCCGTGATTGATGCGCAGGAAGCCGGCGCACTGCTCGTAAGCTTTTGGCCCAAGACGGCTGACTTTCAGCAGCTGCTGGCGATTTTGGAAGCGGCCGTTCTCATCGCGCCAGGTGACAATGTTCTGCGCCATCATGCGGGTTAAGCCTGCCACGCGCGTCAGCAAGGCGACTGAAGCGGTATTCAGATCCACGCCGACGGCGTTTACGCAGTCTTCCACCACCGCGTCCAGCTTCTTCGCTAGCTGGCTTTGGCTCACATCATGCTGATACTGGCCGACGCCGATGGATTTCGGATCGATTTTCACCAGCTCGGCCAGCGGATCCTGCAAGCGACGCGCAATGGAGACGGCGCCGCGAATGGAAACATCCAGGTCCGGAAACTCCAGCGCGGCCAGTTCCGATGCGGAATAGACCGATGCGCCAGCCTCACTAACAATCACTTTCTGCGCGTTGATTTGCGGGAACTGCTTCTGCACGTCGAGGAAGAAACGCTCGGTTTCACGTGAAGCGGTACCGTTACCAATCGCCACCAACTCCACCTGGTGTTTGATGCACAGTGCTGCCACAGCCGATGCGGCTTTCGCCACCTGTCCGGTGTGCGGATAGATGGTGTCATGAGCCACCAGTTTGCCCGTGGCATCCACCACCGCGACTTTCACGCCGGTACGCAGGCCCGGATCGAGCCCCATGGTGGCGCGCATGCCTGCCGGAGCCGCCATCAGCAAATCGTGCAGGTTGCGGGCGAAGACGTTAATCGCTTCATCTTCTGCGCGTTCGCGAATGGTGCCCATCAATTCGGTTTCGAGATGCAGCAGCACTTTGATGCGCCAGGTCCAGCTCACCACCGCTTTACGCCAGCTGTCTGCCGGTGCATTGTTCAGACGCAGTTGCAGATGGTCGGCGATCAGCGTTTCACCGTGGCTTTCGCGCGGCGCTTCTTCGAATTGTGGATCGGCGTTCAGAGAGAGTTGCAGCACGCCTTCATTGCGACCACGGAACATCGCTAGCGCACGGTGAGAAGGAACGGTGCTGAGAGGTTCGTGGTGATCGAAGTAGTCGCGGAATTTCGCGCCCTCTTCCTCTTTACCTTCCACCACACGAGCCACCAGATGCGCGTTTTTCCACAGATAATCACGCACTTTTGCCAGCAGCGTGGCGTCTTCGGCAAAACGTTCCATCAGGATATAACGTGCGCCATCCAGCGCTGCGCGAACATCGGCGACGCCTTTATCCGCATCCACAAAGTTTGCAGCCAATGACTCGGGTTCCTGAGAAGGATCGCTCCATAGCGTTTCAGCCAGTGGCTCCAGGCCCGCTTCGATGGCGATCTGCCCACGCGTGCGGCGTTTCTGCTTATACGGCAGATACAGATCTTCCAGTTCAGTTTTGTTCAGCGTGCCATTGATGGCCGTGGCGAGTTCTGGGGTGAGTTTGCCCTGCTCATCGATGGATTTCAGAATTGACTGGCGGCGATCTTCCAGCTCACGCAGATAGCCAAGGCGGCTCTCCAGCTGACGCAACTGGGTATCATCCAGCCCACCGGTCACTTCCTTACGATAACGTGCGATAAATGGCACGGTGTTCCCTTCATCCAGCAAGCGTACAGCGGCGTCAACCTGGTCGGCGCGTGCCTTCAGCTCACTTGCGATAATCTGGCTCAGTGAATCTTTCATCATCATTAACAATGCTTACACAGGGTTGGAAAATAGGGGACAGTTATACGGATTGGGGCGGCAAATTGCCAGCCGGGGACAGGCGAATCCGTCTTTTTCTGAATGCAGCACGCACATCACTGCGCACACCTTGCTGATAGCAATGCAGTCGCTTATTGTTGGCCTCTTTGCTGTAAAGACCCATTATTGCCACGAGTAGATGTTATGAAAACCCAACTGATTACCCGCGAAGGCTATAACAAATTACGTGCCGAGCACGAGCATTTGTGGAACGAAAAGCGTCCGGAAATCACCAAAATTGTCTCCTGGGCGGCCAGCCTTGGCGATCGTTCGGAAAACGCCGATTACACCTACAACAAGCGCCTGTTGCGGCAGATAGACCGCCGTGTGCGCTATCTGCGCAAGTGCCTCGCCGATCTGAAAATTGTCGATTATGCGCCGCAACAGGAAGGAAAGGTGTTCTTTGGTGCCTGGGTTGAGGTGGAAAATGAACAGGGTGATGCAAAGCGGTTTCGCATTGTGGGGCCGGATGAAATCTATGGCGATGCGGTTAAGGATTACATCTCCATTGATTCACCGATGGCCCGTGCGCTGATCAAGAAAGAGGTGGATGACGAAGTGGTGGTGAATACCCCAGAAGGACAGAAGGTTTGGTTTGTTAACCGCATCGAGTACGTGAAAAACCCAGAGTAAAAAGAGGCGGAGAATAATGGCTTGGGTAAAAAAGCCTTGGGTGCAACTTATTCTCCGGTGGCGAAAGGGGCTGGCAGTAAGAGGGGGAAGCGCCGCAGCCTTGCCGCGCCTGAAACGTTCGGATTATTTTCCTGGTGTGGTCGCAGTGGTGGTCGATGTGCTGCTGGTACCTTTGTCGCCGCCGCCCATGGTCGCTAATGCCACACCCAGTAAAGCACCTACCGCACCCACGCCAATCGCATCTGAGTTGCCTTTGGCAGTGGTGGAAGCCTGGGCTCCCGCCGCTTCGCCCGCGTTAGTGGCAGCATGAGCCTGAGAAAGGCTGACCAGCACCAGTGCACTCAGCAAGACCGCAGTTTTTTTCATTTTTCTCTCTCCAAAGATGCGCAATTTCAGCAGGAACCCTTGCAGTTTCTGAGATCGTTATGCGGGAAGAAAGTGCTGATGAGTAACTGATTAATCAGACTTTATTTAACGCTGGCCTTATCAGGCGCGAGATACGTATTGTTCCGAGAGCAGATGAGCACTGAAAACGAAAAGAGCCAGATATTATGCTGCGAACGATCGCCTATCGAACGATTCTGGCCTGCCGACTTAAGTCAAATGGTCCCAAATGCTGTGATAACGAGCGGTCTGTGGCCTGGTGATCCATTTTCGAAAAGAAAACCACGGAAATTTTCGGATTAGCGCTAAGCGGCTGGAAAGCCCCGATAAAAAGCGGGAGACAACGCGCATTTCAGGGATTAAATTAGATATAAGCTGCTGTTTAATATGCTTTGTAACAATTTCGGCTAGAATATAAACCATTAATAACTGTCACATGCAGGCATCTTTTTTACACAATATTGACTCAGGCAATGGCGCCTTTGGGAGTTGAACAATGCAAGAGAACTACAAAATTCTGGTCGTCGATGATGATATGCGTTTGCGCGCACTGCTCGAACGTTATCTCACCGAGCAGGGCTTTCAGGTGCGCAGTGTCGCCAACGCCGAGCAGATGGATCGTCTGCTGACCCGTGAATCATTCCATTTAATGGTGCTGGATCTGATGTTGCCAGGCGAAGATGGCTTGTCCATTTGCCGCCGTTTGCGCAGCCAGAGCAACCCGATGCCGATCATTATGGTGACGGCAAAAGGCGAAGAAGTGGATCGTATTGTCGGACTGGAAATCGGTGCTGATGACTACATTCCTAAGCCGTTCAACCCACGTGAATTGCTGGCCCGTATTCGTGCCGTGCTGCGCCGTCAGGCCAATGAATTGCCAGGTGCGCCTTCACAGGAAGAAGCGGTTATCGCCTTTGGTAAGTTCAAACTGAACCTCGGCACGCGTGAAATGTTCCGTGAAGATGAGCCAATGCCGTTGACCAGTGGTGAGTTTGCGGTGTTGAAAGCGCTGGTGAGCCATCCGCGTGAACCGTTATCACGCGATAAGCTGATGAACCTGGCGCGTGGCCGTGAATACAGTGCGATGGAACGTTCAATCGACGTGCAGATTTCCCGTCTGCGCCGCATGGTAGAAGAAGATCCGGCGCATCCGCGCTACATCCAGACCGTTTGGGGTCTTGGCTACGTCTTCGTTCCGGACGGCAGTAAAGCATGAGGCGATTGCGCTTCTCTCCTCGCAGTTCGTTTGCCCGCACCCTGTTATTGATCGTTACCTTGCTGTTCGTCAGCCTGGTAACGACCTATCTGGTGGTGTTGAATTTCGCCATTCTTCCCAGTTTGCAGCAGTTCAATAAAGTCCTCGCCTACGAAGTGCGTATGTTGATGACCGATCGACTGCAGCTGGAAGATGGCACGCAACTGGAAGTGCCACCTGCCTTCCGGCGTGAAATTTATCGTGAACTGGGTATTTCGTTGTACACCAACGCAGCGGCAGAAGAGAGTGGCCTGCGCTGGGCACAGCATTACGAATTCCTTAGCGAGCAGATGGCGCAACAGCTGGGTGGCCCGACCGATGTCCGTGTCGAGGTTAACAAGAATTCCCCCGTGGTCTGGCTGAAAACCTGGTTGTCGCCAGACATTTGGGTGCGTGTACCGCTGACTGAAATCCATCAGGGCGATTTCTCGCCACTGTTCCGCTACACCCTGGCGATTATGTTGCTGGCGATCGGCGGGGCCTGGCTGTTTATCCGTATTCAGAACCGACCCCTGGTCGACCTGGAGCACGCAGCGCTTCAGGTCGGTAAAGGCATCATTCCTCCTCCTCTGCGTGAGTATGGCGCATCGGAAGTGCGTTCCGTCACCCGAGCCTTTAACCAGATGGCGGCGGGCGTCAAACAGCTCGCCGATGACCGTACGCTGCTGATGGCGGGGGTGAGCCATGATTTGCGCACCCCCTTAACACGCATTCGTCTCGCCACCGAGATGATGAGTGAACAGGATGGCTATCTGGCCGAGTCGATCAATAAAGATATCGAAGAGTGCAACGCCATCATCGAGCAGTTCATCGACTATCTGCGTACAGGGCAGGAGATGCAGACCGAACGCGCCGATCTCAACAGCGTGTTAGGTGAAGTGGTGGCGGCGGAAAGCGGCTATGAGCGTGAGATTGAGAATGCGGTGATGCCGGAAGAGTTGATGCTGGATATCAACCCGCTGTCGATTAAGCGTGCCGTGGCGAATCTGGTAGTGAATGCCGCGCGTTATGGTAACGGCTGGATCAAAGTCAGCAGCGGTCAGGAACTGAATCGCGCCTGGTTCCAGGTGGAAGATGATGGTCCGGGTATTAAACCCGATCAGCTTCAGCATCTGTTCCAGCCCTTTGTACGTGGCGATAGCGCACGCAGCACCAGCGGCACCGGCTTAGGGTTGGCGATTGTGCAGCGTATTATCGATGCGCATGAAGGCTCGCTGGAGATAGGTGAGAGCGAGCATGGCGGATTGCGCATTCGCGCGTGGTTGCCGATTCCGGAAAATAACAGTACAGCGTTAGTCAGTACGCATCACAGTTAACGCCTCGCTCAGATCGATGCAACGCGTTGGACTTCGTATCAATGAGCCGCCATTTGGCGGCTCATTCACATCACAACTGCGGCCCAGCCTGAACCAGCGCCTTGCCCGCATCGTTATCAGTATACTTCTCAAAGTTGGTGACAAAACGCTGCGCCAGCCCCTGCGCTGCCTCCTGCCACGCGGCTTCATCCGGCCAGCTGCGACGTGGATCCAGAATCGCGTCATCGACTTGCGCCAGGGTTGCTGGCATCTGCAGGTTAAATACCGGTAGCGTTTCCGTCGCTACGTCGTCCAGCTCACCCGCCAGAATCGCATTGATGATGGCGCGGGTATCTTTCAGTGAAATACGTTTACCGCTGCCATTCCAACCGGTATTCACCAGATACGCTTTTGCACCCGCCGCTTCCATACGCTTCACCAGCACATCGGAATATTGCGTTGGATGCAACGTCAGGAAGGCCGCGCCAAAACAGGCTGAGAACGTCGGCGTTGGCTGGGTGACACCGCGCTCGGTGCCGGCCAGTTTGGCGGTAAAACCCGACAGGAAGTGATACTGGGTTTGTTCCGGTGTCAGGCGTGAAACCGGCGGCAGCACACCAAAGGCATCAGCGGTCAGGAAAATAACGCGTTGCGCATGGCCCGCTTTGGAGACCGGCTGCACGATGTTTTCAATATGCTCAATGGGGTAGGAAACACGCGTGTTTTCAGTTTTGCTGGCATCAGCATAATCAACGCTGCCATCTGCCCGCACCACGACGTTCTCCAGCAAGGCATCACGGCGGATAGCGCGATAGATCTCCGGCTCAGCTTTCTCCGACAGATTGATGGTTTTGGCGTAGCAGCCACCTTCGAAGTTGAAGACACCATCATCGTCCCAACCGTGTTCGTCATCGCCAATCAGCTGGCGGTCGGGATCGGTGGACAGTGTGGTTTTACCGGTGCCAGACAGGCCGAAGAATACCGCAACGTCACCCGCTTTACCCACGTTCGCCGAGCAGTGCATTGACGCGATGCCTTTCAGCGGCAACAGGTAGTTCATGATGGCGAACAAACCTTTTTTCATCTCGCCGCCGTACCAGGTGCCGCCAATTAGCTGCATGCGTTCGGTGAGGTTAAAGGCGACAAAGTTCTCAGAGTGCAGCCCCTGAACCTGCCAGTCCGGGTTGGTACACTGCGCGGCGTTCATCACCACAAAATCCGGTTTAAAGGAGGCCAGCTCGGCTTCATCAGGGCGGATAAACATGTTTTTGACGAAATGCGCCTGCCAGGCCACTTCCATCACAAAGCGCACGCTCAGGCGGGTATCCGGATTCGCGCCGCAGAAGGCGTCGATAACAAACAGACGTTTGCCAGAGAGTTGCGCCGTGCAGCGATCTTTCAGCGCCTGCCAGGTTTCCTGCGACAGCGGCTGGTTGTCATTTTTGCCGTTTCCAACGTCATTCCACCATAAGGTGTCACGCGTGGTGTCATCGCGCACGATGTACTTATCTTTTGGCGAACGCCCGGTAAAGATGCCGGTATCCACGGCAATGGCGCCGCTTTGCGTCAGGGTGCCGCGCGCATAACCTTCCAGTTCCGGGCGGGTTTCTTCCTGAAACAGCGTATCAAAGTCAGGGTTGTACACCACTTCTGTGGTGTTGCTGATGCCCAAAGCGGCAAGGGCTTGCGATGTCAGGCCGTGAACGCGCATGTGGCTGCTCCTTAAATCGGTGCTTCATAGCATTTTTATGAGGGGTTCTGCGTCCTGTCGTGCATAGCCGGACAGGGCAGATCGCGCGCAGTGTACACGTCTGAGCAGGGTGTAAAAGTGAGGAGAGTTAAAAATGCGAGCTGGAACGTGACAAGCAGAGAAATCCGCCACTTAAGAAACTAAAGTCAGTATAAGGTAGTTAATTTTCGCGAAAAAGTGATGGGTTCATTCCTGACAGGAATGCGGGCGGCGATGCCGCCCGTAGGGGGATTAGTGCAATTGATCGCTGTTAGGCGTTGGTGCGTTACGAATGGCAGCAATGTCTACAGCATCATAAACATAGTGCGAGCCACAATAATCGCAGTGCATATCGATCTTGCCATCCTCTTCGAGAATTTCGTCCACTTCTTCAACCGGCAGCGTGTTTAATACTTCGCCACAGCGTTCACGTGAACAGGTGCATTTGAAGCTGACCGGCGTCGGATCAAACACCGTGGCTTCTTCCTGGTGATACAAGCGCCACAGCACATCCGTCGCGGGCAGCTCAATCAGCTCTTCGCTCTTCACAGTTTCGGTCAGAGTGGCCAGATGATTAAAATCATCCTGGCTCGGCTCATGTGCAGGCAGAACCTGCAACAGAATACCGGCGGCGCCTTTATCGCTGGTACGAATAAACAGGCGAGTTGGCAACTGCTCAGAACGCATGAAGTAATCTTCCAGGCACCCAGCCAGCGTATCGGCTTCCAGACCGACGACGCCCTGATAACGCTCGCCTTTTTCCGGAGAAATGGTGATGACCAGATAGCCGTTGCCCACCATCTCTTTCAGGCTGCTGCCCGGCGCAATGTCGGCATCTTCCTTCACGCGTGCAACGCCACGTAATTCCTGTTTGTTGTTGCCGTTGATCACCGCCAATGTCAGTGGACCATCGCCCTGTAACTGAACGGTGATGTCGCCATCGAATTTCAGCGTTGCGGTCAACAAGCTGGTCGCGACCAGCAATTCACCCAGCAGGTTTTTCACCGGTTCGGCGTAGTCGTGGTTTTTGACAATCTCACGCCAGGTTTCGGATACGTTGACCAGCTCGCCGCGAACGGCGACATTTTCGAACAGGTAACGGTGCAGTTGATCTTGAACAGACATAGTGTTTCTCTCGTTGGGGCGACGGTTATTCATCGCCCGACAATTTAAATTTCATCAGATCGCGGCGCTCTTTTTTATCCGGGCGGCGATCGGGGTGCGGCATGGTCAGGGCATTCATTTTGCGCGCCAGTGCCGTTTTTTCACGCTTCTCAATGCTGGCGGCGGTCTCCGCATACATTGCTTGCGCTTCAGTGGCTGGGCGGCGTTGATCGCCAATGGCGGTGATCACCACCGTTCGCTCATCGTTGCCCTGGCGCAGCGTTAGCTCGGCCTGCAATTCCACAATTTTACTCGGTTTGCTGCGCTGGCCGTTGTAATGCACTTTACCGCCATCGATCATTTCGCGAGCCAGCGCGCGCGTTTTATAAAAACGCGCAGCCCACAGCCATTTATCGAGGCGGACACCTTCGCTGGTTTTTTCTTTCATTGCGGCTCCTGCTTTAACGCAGCGTTTCACACAACTGGCGATAGTCTCGCACTGCAGCATGACGCTGGAAAGATTGATCGGGCCGACCGGAATCCGGATTGCTGACGCCTAAACACCAGCGAATGCCCCAGCGTGCCGCTGCATCAAGGATCGCTTCGCTATCATCAATGAACAGCGTGCGTTCGCTATCGAATGCAGTTTGCTGCTGAACGGCCTGCCAGAGACGTGGATCCTCTTTCGGATACCCAAAGGTATGGGTAGAAAGTAATAAATCAAGGTGGGGAGCCAAACCGGTTTGCTCCAGCTTTACCTCGAGGTTGTACGGATGCGCATTGGTTAGCAAGATGGTGCGTTTACCCGCAGCACGCAGTGCCTGGAGTAGCGGCAGCGTATCCTCGCGCATGGCCGCACGGTGGCGCTTTTCCCATGTCATGGCGCGGATATCTAAGGCCAGCTCTTGCGACCAGTAATCAAGACAATACCAGTTTAGCGTATGCACCACGGCTTGATACTTTTGCTGAATCAGCTGGTGTGCTTCGGCCAGCGTGATATCACGCTCGCGGCTCAGGGTTTCCGGAACGTGCTCCAGCCAGAAATGGCGGTCAAAGGCGAGATCGAGCAGCGTGCCATCCATATCCAGCAGCACGGTATCAATCCCGGACCAGTTTAGCGTCATCGTCATACTCTCTCGCCCTAAAAAATAGGGCGACAGGGTAGCACAGAAGGGAAGGGCTCAGAACAGTGAGCGCACGCTCTGCATAGTGCTCAGATTGTGATTGAAGCACTTGTCGTAATACTGCTGAATTTCCACCATGCGCAGGCGATTACGATGCACACGTCGCAGGGCCAGCAGCCCATTGGTGACGCCGCAGAGGATCAGCACCAGCATCAATAATGCGGTACCGAGGTATCGCCATTGCGCCATCGCATCCGGTTCATTGTGCAACGCAATGTGGCGTGTGCCGTTAGCGTCAGTGGTGATGCTGGTAATAATGCCGTTGGCAGCAAACGGCGTGTGCAACAGCATACCGGACATGCGTTGCAATTCGCGCCATTGCGACGGCGCATCAAGATCAAACAGCGACACGGAGGGCTGTGGCTGGTTCACCATCTGACGGCCCTCATCACTCATTATCAGGAAGCCGCCCGGTGGTGGGCTATTCAGATTTTCTGCTGCACGACGGGTTTCACGCGAGAAGAAGGTCGAGGTCGCGGTATTCACCAGGTTCTCCAGCGCTTCCGCACTGACCGGGCGTAACAGCACGTTCATGCCGTTAAGCTTGCCGGAATCAGCGCGGTGGATCAGTGAATCCCAATCCTTAGCATTGCCCAGATTCACCAGGGCATTTTTCAGCCGGACGCAATCTTGCTGCTGGCTGCACAGATCCTGTGTTTTCAGCACTAAATCAGAGAAATCATCCAGCAGAATCATGCCCGATTTCTGAATCGCGGAGGCGAGCTGTGGATTGAGTTTCGGATCGGTGTTGGTTTCCGGATGCAGCTGACGTGTGGTGGTATCAAGCAGAGCGGCAGCTTTATCGATGATATCTGACTGCGGCTGCGGCAGAGGTGCTGCGTTATTCCAGTAAATGGCTGAGCAGTCGAACGGCATATACGCATAGCTGCGATTGCTTTGATAGTTGCCCGGTACGGAACACATGCCGGTTCCACTCACCTTCAGGTTGTCACCGATGTGCAGCGGCAGGGCGTTGAGTTTATCCACGCTATTCACTTCAATGCTTTCGGTGCCTTTTACCCAGGCGAGGCTGAGCTTGATCGGCATACTGAGCGGAATCCAGGTAAACAACATCACCAGGACCACCAGCGAACCACAAGCCAGCACCAGATTTTTGCGCCAGCGCTGAACCGGGAAATTGCGAACCTCATCGTGCAGGGAGAGGAAACGCCCCTGGCGCACCACTTGCCGATTCAGATAGATGTCGACATCCGTCACCTGGCCCAAATCGTGCGCCACATAGGGTTGCCAGTGGGGGGGATAAATTAAATCGATAATGCCCAGCGAGATATTGCTCTGCTCCTGATTGGATTCACCAAACAGGCCCCAGCGTTTCGGTGCTCCGCGCAAGCAGTGCACATCGCGCAGCCCTTTTTCACCCGGGAAGCGGTAAAGGAACCACAAGCTAACCGCGATCACTGCGCAGGCTGGCAGTGCAATCCACACCATCAGGCTTCCGGGCAGCACCAGGCTGAGGAAGAACAGCAGGAAGGCAAAGCAGATAACAATGGCCTCGCGCGTGCCATCTGGCCGCGATAGGCGGTACTCTTCCGGCGATTCTTTACGCACCTGCAGCAACTCGACATTTTCGCTCTCCTCTTTACGAATAGAGGCGTTGGTCGACATTGAACGCACCAGCGGCGGCAAGGCGGGTTGTTCTACGGCATAATTCACTAACGAGTGACCGTTGAGTGAGATTACCAGTGGCAGCGTTTGAGTGCGGATCAGCTCAACATAATTCTCTTCCGCAATGTACTGCTCCCACAGCGGTGGCAGATGCACTTCCACTTCATCGAGGTAGTAGCGCGATTGATGCGCATCATCCGTTGAGAGGCCATAGCGAGTGATGGAACGCGTGACGGGATAAACATTGCTGCTCTGCGCCGTGAGCGTCAGGGATTCGGTCTCACGCGACTTCTTTGAGGAGCGGGCAGTACTCTGTTTTTGTTTTTGCTGTTTCGCCAGGGACGCAATGTACGCTTCAACGGCGAGACGTTCTTCATCAGTGAGTTTGCGGCAGGGGGGACTAATAAACGGCAGCGGTTTCGCCAACGGCGGACGATGCCGCATAGCGTACCAATAACCTATTCCTGCTATCAGAGAGCAGGCCAGCATGACAGCCAGAATGATGATAAAAGTGCTCATGCTTTGCTCAATCCAGCCAAAAAACTGCCTTCACGTTTACGATGTGCTCCCGGTGGAACCATTATTACCAGTCAATTTTGGCGAGCAGAAGTCATTCTTACAAGAAAAAACTCAGATAAAATAACGCACAAAATCATTGAATTATAATTTATTAGATTATTCCTTAATGGGATGTTAACCACAGGACACTCAATTAAATATCGGTATTTTCTGAATTTAACAAAACCCCATTGACTTATTGTGAAAATTTAAGTGTATAGATAACAATAAGTTGTTAGCAGGCGTAAGCAAATGTGTGTCACGATGCTTTCCCTGCGCTGCGTGTCGCACATTGCTGCGGGCTTCGGTATGCTGGCGTCATCGCGATTCACAAGGCTGTGCTAAGTTTGAGGCTGATATGAAAACTCCAATGAAAAAACCTGACATCCTCAACGTGGAAGCGGTGGCCCGCTCCCGCTTGTTTACTATTGAAGCGGTTGATCTCGCTTTCAGTAACGGTGCACGCCGTGTCTATGAGCGTATGAAACCTTCCAACCGGGAAGCGGTGATGATTGTGCCGATTCTGGGTGATGATGTGATCCTGATTCAGGAATATGCCGTAGGGCTGGAAAGCTATGAGTTGGGTTTTCCTAAGGGGTTAATCGACCCAGGCGAAAGCGTGTTTGAAGCCGCAGACCGTGAGTTAAAAGAAGAAGCCGGCTTTGGTGCCCGAAAACTCGAAGCGCTGGGTAAACTCACTATGGCACCGTCTTACTTCTCCAGCAAAATGAACATTGTGGTGGCAGAAGGGCTATATGAAGAGAAGCTGGAAGGGGATGAACCTGAACCGCTGATTGTTCACCGCTGGCCGCTCAATAACCTGCTGGCGTTGCTGGAAGAGCCAGATTTCCGTGAAGCCCGGAATGTTAGTGCGCTGTTCCTGGTGCGTGAGTGGCTGGTGAAGCAGGGTCGATTGACCTACTGAATACGACAAATATGCAATAAAAAAGCCGGCGAATACGCCGGCTTTTTTTATCAGAACAGTTCGTGGCTTTGGCCGTTGTCCATGAGTGTGGTGCCCACATCATGCACAGAATACTCCGTTGGCTGAGTGCCATTGATGAAGTACTCCTGACGGGTATTGCCGCCACCGTTGGCCAGCTTGCCCGTACCGCGATCGATCGTCACAGTGACAACGCCATCTGGCGGTGTCAGCGGCTGTACCGGCACGCCATCCAGCGCAGATTTCATGTAATCATCCCAGGCTGGCTGAGCACTCTTCGCGCCGCCTTCATAGCCAGAAATCTGGTCAGGAATCGCACCTGACATGGTCGAGCGGCCCAGCGCGCGTGAATCATCGAAACCAATCCACACTGAGGTCACGACACCAGGGCCGTAACCAGAGAACCACGCATCCTTCGAGCTGTTAGTGGTACCGGTTTTTCCGCCGATATCGTTACGCTTCAGGTCACGACCCGCGCGCCAGCCTGTTCCCATCCAGCCGGGCTCACCGAACACGTTGGAGTTCAGTGCGCTTTTGATCAGGAACGACAGCGGCGTATTGATCACATGCGGAGCATATTGCTGATCACCTGCGGGTTGCGGCTGGGCAGGCACTTGCTCCAGCTCCGGCTGTGGCACCGCCTGATTTTGCGATTGATCGGAGGTCGCGACGTTTTCCACGCTCTCTTCGCTCAGCGCCAGCGATTTTTTGGTATCACCGTAGATCACCGGCAGATTGCACTGTGGGCAGGCAATCTTCGGTTTCTCTTCGAACACCACGCCGCCTTGTTCATTCTCAATTTTGGTAATGAAGTAAGGATCGACAAGGAAGCCGCCGTTAGCCATCACGGCATAACCGCGCACCACCTGCATTGGGGTAAACGAAGCCGCACCCAGTGCCAGCGATTCGGTATGGATGATGTTCTGTGCAGGGAAGCCGAAGCGCTGCAGATACTCTGCGGCGTAATCCACACCCATCGCACGCATCGCACGTACCATCACCACGTTTTTCGACTCACCCAGGCCCTGACGCAAGCGGATAGGTCCCGCATAGGTCGGCGGGGAGTTTTTGGGGCGCCAGTCCGCTCCGGCACCCGCATCCCAACGTGAAATGGGCACATCGTTCAGTATGGAAGCCAGCGTCAGTCCACGGTCCATCGCGGCGGTATACAAGAACGGTTTGATGTTTGAACCGACCTGACGCAGTGCCTGTGTCGCGCGGTTAAACATACTCTGGTTGAAGTCAAAACCACCGACCAGCGCACGTACCGCACCGTCTTCTGGATTGAGCGAGACGAGGGCCGAGTTGACCAGCGGCACCTGACCTAACCACCAGTCGTTATCGACTTTACGCACCCAAATCTGCTGGCCAGCCTGCAGTACCTGCGTCACGCTGCGGGGCGTAGGGCCTTGTAGCGTGTCGGATTTGTAAGGACGCGCCCAGCGAACGCCCGCCATACTCAGAGAGACGCTGCTGCCGTCTTTCATCATCGCGGTGGCTTCATCGGCCGTGGCAGTGGTCACCACGGCGGCATTCAGTGGGCCGTAGGTGGGCAGGTCTTTCAGCGCGTTTTGAATGCGGCTCTTATCCCAGCTGGCTTCGCCCACTTTCCACAGCACGTTGGTCGGGCCGCGATAACCATGACGCATGTCATACGCCATCACGTTATTGCGAACAGCTTGTTGTGCGGCCTCCTGCAGATGACGCGTGACGGTGGTATACACCTTGTAGCCATCATCGTAAGCGGCGTCACCATAGCGTTTCACCATCTCCTGACGCACCATTTCGCTCAGATAAGGTGCGGAGAAGGCAATTTCGGGACCATGATAGGTTGCGACCAGCGGCGTGTTGCGCGCGTCATCATACTGCTGCTGCGTGATGTAATTCTGGTCGAGCATACGCGCCAGTACCACATTACGACGCGCCAGCGCGCGCGCATGAGAGTAAAGCGGGTTAAAGGTTGACGGTGCTTTCGGCAGACCGGCAATCATCGCCATCTCACTCAGTGAGAGCTGATCAACCGGCTTACCGAAGTAGACCTGTGCTGCCGCTCCGACACCATAGGCACGGTAACCGAGATAGATTTTGTTGAGGTAGAGCTCGAGGATTTCATCCTTGCTCAGCAGTTGTTCGATGCGAATCGCCAGGAACGCTTCCTTGATCTTACGCATCAGCGTGCGTTCAGGGCTAAGGAAGAAGTTACGCGCCAGCTGTTGCGTGATGGTACTGGCACCCTGGG
This sequence comes from Pantoea sp. SM3, assembly GCF_000963995.1. Classification (NCBI taxonomy): domain Bacteria; kingdom Pseudomonadati; phylum Pseudomonadota; class Gammaproteobacteria; order Enterobacterales; family Erwiniaceae; genus Pantoea; species Pantoea sp. SM3. The sequence continues at coordinate 46,140 of NZ_JZRD01000007.1, read as the reverse complement.
AAGCATGGCCGGACACCAGCGCGACGCTGGCGGCACGGAAAATGCCCACCGGATCGACGCCGTGGTGCTCATAGAAGCGGCTGTCTTCCGTTGCAATGAACGCTTTGATCAGCTCAGGCGGCATCTGTTGCAGGTTGAGCGGCACGCGGCGCTTCTCACCATACTGGGCGATCAGTTCGCCATCCGCGCTGTAAACCTGCATCGGGGTTTGCAAACGCACGTCTTTCAGCGTGTTCACATCGGGCAGCTGCGGCTCTATGTATTTGTACAAACCATAAACCGTGCCTGCTCCCAGCAGAATGCAACACACTGTAAGAATCAATAAATACTTTACGAACTTCACCTGAGAATTCCCATCTGTTGTCGTTTGGGCAGTTTATAAACAATCGCGCGGTAGTATAAAGGCAAGCCTGACGCTTTGATATACCCGTCATACTTCGAGCTGCAGCTGTGTCGGCTGCGCGAGCTTACCTTAGACGCTGACTTCATTAAGCGCCTGAGCCATCGCTCGTTTTCCGCCTTGCCGCGACTCGAATGATTTAGGGTATCTCTTTTTTTACCTTAAAAGATAAGGAGATCGCGCATATGGCTTTTCAGCGCTGGCAAATCGGATTGGACATCCAAAACGGGCAACTCTGCGCCCTGGGCATTGAACGCCGACGTCATGGCTGGCAGTTACGCCATTGGTGGCAACAACCGCTGCCGCACGATACGTTACGCAAAGGCGTGTTGCAAACTACCCCTCTGTTACAGGAGATGTTGACGCGCTGGCAGCGTCATCTGCCGAAACGCTATTCACTGCGAGTTGGCTTGCCGCCGCAACTGGTGTTGCAGCGAACATTGCCGCTGCCAGAAACCTCGCTCAGTGAGCCGGCGATGAGCCGTTATGTGGCATCCTCGGCACCACGCCTGTTTCCGGTTGAACCCGCCACGCTGTCGATTGACTACCGCTCGGCACGTAATGCAACGCAACTGTGCATTACGGCGGCACGGCGTGAAGTGATTGCGCAGTGGCTGGCGCCGCTAAAGGAGGCTGGCCTGCGACCCGATGTCTTTGAACTGAGCAGCCTGGCGTTGACCCAAATCGCCATGCGCATACCGCTGCATCGTGACCAACTTTTAATCCATCCGCTTAGCGATCACTGGTTATGGACGTTAGCCGGTGAGCCGGGCACTTCAGGCGCGGCCACAGAACCTCTAACGCTGGCGAAACTGCGTGAAACCTTCCCTCAGGCATCGTCCATCTTTTGCACCTCGGCCTTCAGCCTGGCTGAACCCAGCGTGACGCACTGCCGACCGCTTTCATTACTGCACTATCGGCAACCGCCACTGCCTGCGCAAGAAGGTGAGTTTGCTATCGCGCTCGGTCTGGCGCTGCGCCCGGAGGATGCATGATGCTGGCCGTCAATTTATTACCCTGGCGCGTGCGGTTGCAGCAGCGCCGTCGCCAGCAAAGTGTTTCCCTGCTGGGAAGCGTCCTGCTGGCGACGGTAATGATGGTGCTGTCGTTATGGTGGCGCGGAAGCCAGGCACAGGGCCAGATGCACAGGACGTTGGCGGAGATCAGCCAACAGCATGAAGCGTTGCAACGCCAGTTGACGCAACAGCAACTGCTGCTGCAGCAACGCGATGAGCTATTAGAGGCGCAGCTGATACGGCTGCGTAAAAAGGATGAGCATCAGCGCTGGCAACAGTTCTGGCAGCGCTTGCCGATGTTGATGCTGGACACGCTTTGGCTCAAACGGGTGGAGCGGCGCCAGGGCATCTTGCTGTTCGAAGGGCAGGCGCAAAGCATGATGGCGATCCAGGATTTTCGTCATCAATTGATGAGGCAGCCGCTGTTTGCCACGGTAAAACCGGCCAGCGTGCAGCGCCAAACCGCTGGGCACTATCGATTTGTCTTGCGCGCGCGGATGCAGGAGAACATCGGTGAATGATGCATTGCAGCGCTGGCTCGCTTTAGCCCTGATGTGGCGCATTGCCTGCCTGTTGGGCATGTCTCTGCTGCTGATGCTTTTGGCGTGGTGGATTTTGCTGCGCCCGCAGCAACAGGTCCATGCTGCCCAATTACGCCAGCAGGCGGTGATGTCACAGCAGGTGATGCAGCGTCAGCAGCTATTGGCTGCACGACCTGCCATCAACGTGCTGGAACAGGAAATCGCACGGTTACAGCAACCCATTAGTGGCGTCACTGAGCAAGTTACGCTCGAAGCTTTGATCACCGAGCGTGGCGATCAACTGGAAAGCTGGCTGCCGGATAATCAGCCACAGCAGTTACAGCTGCGGCTCGGCTGGACGCAATTTGTCCCGCTGTTTTCAGCGCTGTCATTGACTCGCCTGCCTGTACCGCAGCGCTTTGAACTCAAAGAAGAGCAGGGATCGCTGAACACACAGCTGTGGCTGGAGGATGGAGATGCGCCATAGTGCATGGCTGTTAGTACTGTGGAGCGGCTTTACGCTGGCACGCGATCCCTTTCAGCCGCAGGCCGAGGTGCAATGTCGGATGCAGGTAGCTGAACCTGATGGCTGGCGGTTGCAGGGCATTATCGGTACTCCCACGCGCTATGTTGCCTGGCTACTCTCACCAGAAGGAAAAAATCTTCGGCTTGGCCCTTCGGCTCGGTTACCGCGCTCAAGCTGGCAGGTGGCAGCGTTAACCGCGAATAGCATGACCTTGCATGTCGCGCAAAGCTGCCCACCGCAGCAAATCACCTGGTCTATAAAAGGAGGATATTATGAAATGGATGACACTACTGCTGTGCCTGAGTTTGAGCCTACCTCTGCAGGCAAATGAGGAACGCTTAAGCCTGGTGTTTGATGATGCCCCCGTTGAACGTATTTTGCAGGCGCTGGCAGATTATCAACAAACCAACCTGCTGATTGCACCTGGCGTTGAAGGGCGCTTATCACTGCGCCTGGAAAATGTAGGATGGGAGCGCGCACTGGCGCTGGTGACCCGGTTGGCAAAACTCACCGTGGTGCAGGAAGAGGGCGTGCTGCTGGTTTATCCCGAAAGCTGGCAACAGATGCAGACACAACAGGCGAAAACAGAACATGAGGAGCGGCAACAGCAACTTCCTCTCGAACAGCAGTCCGTCACGCTGCATTACGCCAATGCCAGCGATGTCTATCGTAGTCTGCAAGCGGAGCGTTCACTCCTCACTCCACGCGGCAGTGTCACGGTCGATAGCCGCACCAACAGCTTGTTATTGCGTGACACTGCCGCCGCGCTGCGTGATACCTCGCGCTGGTTGCGCGCGCTGGATATGCCACTCGAACAGGTCGAGTTGTCTGCCCACATCATCACTATCAATGAAGAACATCTGCGTGAGCTGGGGGTGAACTGGCACACCGCGCCTGCGCAAAGTGTGACGACGGCATTGCATCATCCACAACTGGCGATCCCATTGGCCGTGAATAGTCCTGCGTTGCGCGCGGGTGTTACGCTGGGGCAGGTTAGTGGGGGATTGTTGAATCTGGAACTCAGCGCGCTCGAACAGGAGAACCAAATCGAAATCATCGCCAGCCCGCGGCTTTTTACTTCTCACCAGCAAACCGCTTCCATTAAACAGGGAACCGAAATTCCTTACGAGGTGAAGTCGGGCAGCAGTGGTGCAACGGCGATTGAATTTAAAGAGGCAGTGTTAGGGATGGAAGTGACGCCCATGGTTCTGGGGAATGGACGGATTCAGTTAAAACTGCGCTTAAGCCAGAATATGCCGGGGCGCAGCCTGAACGTGGGTGAAAGCAACGTGCTGAGTATTGATAAGCAGGAAATTGAAACGCAGGTGACGCTGCGTGATGGCGAAACGTTGGCGCTGGGCGGGATTTTTCAGCAACAGCGCATGCAGACCGAACAGCGGGTGCCTTGGTTGGGTGAACTGCCCTTACTGGGAACGCTATTTCGTCAGCAAACCAAAGAACATAAAAAGAAGGAGTTGGTGATCTTCATTACCCCCAGACTGGTCAGGGAAGCAGCGCTTACAGCCGGATAAAGCGGAAAATTCACTCTGATTTGCCATCTGCGTTGACGCAGGGCAGGAATTAGCTTACAAGGTTTAGCGATTTTTAAAACGGTGTAGCGGAACGCGGCAGGATAACCTTCCGATGGGCGTCAGTCACAAGCGATACTGGCGTCAGAATATTTTTTCCTTAAATAAATTGAGTTAAAGCGCGGCGGTGAAAGCGTTCATTCCTAAGCTTATTTATGTAAGTTTCAGGGATGAAAAGACACAGCCAACGCGCATGGTGCTTGAAGTGTGAAGGAAAACAGGAGGGGCGTTACCGTCTCGCGAACCACAGACCGGTCCTGTTACAAGGTCGCCGGGGGCAATTTATTCGGTTGCCAAACGGCCATGAGTGTTGAGATAATTTTCCGTCTGACTCTTGTTAATGCTCATGAGGTCTCAGTTCCTGTCCCGCCAGCACTATGCTGAACGCGGGGTATCATCAACGAATTCTTAGTAATACCGATAAAATGGCAGAGAAACGCAATATCTTTCTGGTTGGGCCGATGGGTGCCGGCAAAAGCACTATTGGTCGTCAGTTAGCTCAGCAACTCAATATGGAATTTTTCGATTCCGATCAGGAAATTGAGCGACGTACCGGAGCGGATGTAGGCTGGGTATTTGATGTGGAAGGCGAAGACGGTTTCCGCGATCGCGAAGAGAAGATCATTAATGAACTCACCGAGAAACAAGGCATTGTCCTGGCGACCGGTGGTGGTTCTGTCAAATCCCGTGAAACCCGCAATCGTCTCTCCGCCCGCGGCGTGGTCGTTTATCTTGAAACGACTATCGAAAAGCAACTTGCTCGTACACAGCGTGATAAAAAACGTCCGTTGTTGCAGGTTGAAGAGCCACCGCGCGAAGTACTGGAAGCTTTAGCTGGCGAACGTAATCCACTTTATGAAGAGATCGCTGACGTCACTATTCGCACTGACGATCAAAGTGCAAAAGTTGTCGCCAATCAGATCATCAACATGCTGGAAAAAAATTAATCCAGCGCCCTGACGGCTCAGCAATAGGTATCGGTCATCATGGAGAAGATCACTGTCTCACTCGGGGATCGTAGTTACCCCATCACCATCGCTGCCGGACTGTTTAACGATCCGGCTTCTTTTTGGCCGCTAAAAGCAGGCGATAACGCCATGCTGGTGACCAATGAGACGCTTGCCCCGATCTACCTCGACAAGCTGTCAGCACTGCTTTCGCAGGCGGGCGTGAAGGTGGATCAGGTGATTTTACCTGATGGTGAAAAGTACAAGACGCTCGCTGTGATGGACGATGTCTTCACCGCGCTGCTGCAGAAACCGCATGGACGTGATACCACGTTAATTGCGCTCGGCGGCGGTGTGATTGGTGATCTCACTGGGTTTGCCGCTGCGAGCTATCAACGCGGTGTGCGCTTTATCCAGGTACCGACAACGCTGCTGTCTCAGGTCGACTCTTCGGTCGGCGGTAAAACAGCCGTCAACCATCCGCTGGGCAAAAACATGATTGGTGCCTTCTACCAGCCCGCCTCAGTGGTGGTCGATACCGATTGCCTGGCTACGCTGCCGGCGCGCGAATTGGCGTCTGGTCTGGCAGAAGTAATCAAATACGGCATTATCCTCGACGGGGAATTCTTCCAGTGGCTGGAGCAGAATCTTGATGCTCTGCTGGCACTGGATCAGCAAGCCCTGGCCTACTGCATCCGTCGCTGCTGTGAACTCAAAGCTGAAGTGGTTGCCGCCGATGAACGTGAAAACGGTCAACGCGCACTGCTCAATCTGGGCCATACTTTTGGTCATGCGATTGAAGCGCACATGGGCTATGGCAACTGGTTACACGGTGAAGCGATTGCGGCGGGAATGGTCATGGCTGCCCGTACCGCCGAACGGCTGGGTCAGTTCACTTCGACGGATACCGATCGCATTATTGCGCTATTTTTGCGAGCGGGTTTACCGGTGCACGGCCCGGCAAGCATGCAAGCAGAAGCGTATCTTCCGCACATGATGCGCGATAAAAAAGTGCTGGCGGGTGAAATGCGTTTGGTGCTGCCTCTCGCAATTGGTCGCTCTGAAGTGCGCGCAGGTGTGGCACATGATATGGTGCTGGCTGCGATTAACGATTGTATAAAATACTGAAGATATCCGGAATAAGTTGAGCTGCAGCAAGGTGGCCATCGCATGCGTTCCAGGCGCTGACATCAGTGAGATGTCTGGATGATAGGATGCAGCCAACGTCGTTTCAGCTTGAAGTATCACGGATAAAGCAGTGAGTGGTGATGCGGTGCGTGGGAAGCGTGCTGTTTTACGGAGGAGGCTAGATGGATGAGTTCAAACCGGAAGACGAGTTAAAACCTGATGCCAGTGACCGCCGTCCAACGCGGCCACGCAAAACGTCTTCTGCGCCGAAAGCGAAGGTACCTGTTTCTCGTCAGCATATGATGATGGGGATCGGCATCCTTGTTCTGCTGTTGGTGGTGCTGGGTATTGGTTCGGCATTGACGGGTCCGGATGATAAGAAACCCGCAAACACGGCCAGCAATGGCAATGCGGCGCCAACGGCAACCGGTGGTGAAAAGAACATCGACCTTTCCGGCTCGACGTCCATGAGTGGCCAGCAAAGCGCCACACCTTCAGCGGACGCATCGCAGACGCCAGCGGCATCCTCCTCTTCAGCAGGCGGCGATTCCAACTCGATTTCAATGCCAGCAGTGTCTTCAACGCCGACGCAAGCTGCACCTGTCGATACGCCCGCCAATCAGCAACGTGTAACGCTGCCGGGCGATCTCAACAGTGCGCTGAGCAATCAGCAAGGCCAGGTTGATAACGCGGCACAGGGTGCACAAGGCAACAGTTCATTGCCGACCGCTCCTGCTACCGTAAGCGGTAACGGCAAAGCGATAACGCCTCCGGCGATGCGCTCTGAGACACCTGCGCGTACCAACAGCAATGGTTCACGTGAAACGCACAGCAACACCGCGCATAAAGCGCCGACCACGTCGAAACCGGCAGCCGGAGCAAAAGAGAATAAAACGCATACCACTGCCGCGCATAATGCGCCGGTGAGCGCCAGCAGCGGTACCAGTAAGTCACTGCCAACGGGCGGAAGCTACACGCTGCAGTTGAGCGGTGCGTCGAAAGAAGAGAGCCTGAATGCCTGGGCGAAGAAACAAAATCTGAGCGGTTATCACGTGTATAAAACCACGCGTAACGGTCAGCCCTGGTATGTGTTGGTCAGCGGTGCTTACGCTACGCCAGCCGATGCCAAGCGTGCAGTGGCATCACTGCCGGCTGAAGTCCGTGCGGCAAATCCGTGGGTAAAACCGTTGAGTCAGGTGAAGAAAGAAAGTCAGTAATTGATGTGGGGCTGCGATCGCGCGGCCCCGTTTAAAGCGCAAAGCTGCTGTCGGTTCCACCACAGCCCATAATTAAGATGTAATAACCACGACAGCATGAAGAAAAATCGCGCTTTCCTTAAATGGGCCGGAGGGAAATACCCGCTGCTTGACGATATCCGTCGTCATTTGCCACAAGGTGACTGTTTAGTCGAACCTTTTGTGGGTGCCGGTTCCGTGTTCCTCAACACCGATTATGATCGCTATCACCTGGCGGACATCAACGGTGACCTGATCAATCTCTATAACATCGTTAAAAACCGCACGGCTGAGTTCATTGAAGACGCGCGGCAGTTGTTCACGCCTGAAGGTAATATCGCAGAGACCTATTACGCGCAACGTCTGGCATTTAACGCCAGCAAAGATGAATATCAGCGTGCATTACTGTTTCTCTATCTCAATCGGCATGGCTATAACGGTTTGTGCCGTTACAATCTGCGCGGTGAGTTCAATGTGCCTTTTGGTCGTTATCGCAAACCTTACTTCCCGGAAGCGGAGCTGTTGTGGTTTGCCGAACGGGCGCAAAAAGCGACCTTTGTCTGTGAATCGTACGATGTTACTCTGAACAACGCCCCTGCTGGCTCAGTGGTTTATTGCGATCCGCCGTATGCGCCCTTATCGGCGACGGCGAACTTTACCGCGTACCACACCAATAGCTTTAGCCTGCGCGAGCAGCAGCATCTGGCCGAGCTGGCAAATAAGCTGGCACATGAAAACAGCATACCGGTGCTGATTTCCAACCACGACACGCTGCTTACGCGTGAGTGGTATCAGAATGCGGTTTTACACGTAGTCAAAGCCCGGCGTTCCATCAGCCGAAGCATAAGTGGTCGCACTCAGGTTGACGAACTGCTGGCGCTTTTCCGCTAGCCTGTTTCGTCCGCGACCAACGCATTACGCCAGCTCTGGCTGGCGCACAAAATTGGGAGAATCGGATGAAACAATTTTTGCTGGCCCCTTCAATTCTTGCTGCTGACTTTGCTCGCCTGGGCGAAGATACCGCCAAAGCGCTGGCAGCAGGCGGGGATGTGGTGCATTTCGACGTGATGGATAACCACTATGTGCCTAATCTGACCATGGGGCCAATGGTGCTGAAAGCGCTGCGCGACTATGGCATTACGGCACCGATTGATGTGCATCTGATGGTGAAGCCGGTGGATGCACTGATTCCCGAGTTCGCTAAAGCGGGCGCGACTTACATTACCTTCCATCCTGAAGCCAGTGAGCACGTTGACCGCACGCTGCAACTGATCAAAGAGCACGGCTGTAAAGCGGGGCTGGTGTTCAATCCGGCGACGCCGCTCGATTACCTCGACTACGTGATGGATAAACTCGACATCATTCTGCTGATGTCAGTGAACCCTGGCTTCGGCGGTCAATCTTTCATTCCTGGCACGCTGGACAAATTGCGTCAGGCGCGTCGTCTGATTGATCAAAGCGGTTACGATATCCGTCTGGAAGTGGACGGTGGCGTGAAGATCGATAACATCGGTCAGATCGCGGCGGCAGGTGCGGATATGTTTGTGGCTGGTTCAGCTATCTTTGGTCACCCCGATTACAAAAAAGTGATCGACGAAATGCGCGGCGAACTGGAGAAAGTTAATGGCTCATTTCACTGATATCCGCGCGCTGGCGTTTGATCTCGATGGCACGCTGGTCGATAGCGCACCGGGTCTGTCACAGGCCATCGATCATGCTTTAGGCGATTTGCAGTTGCCGCCGCCCGGCGTTGCGCTGGCCTCCACCTGGATTGGCAATGGCGCAGATGTGATGATGACACGCGCGCTGACCTGGGCATTAGGCCGCGAACCGCACGCCGAGGAGCAGCGCGACGCGCGCTCGTTGTTCGATAAGTACTACGCCGAAACGGTGGAAGCGGGCAGCACGCTGTTTCCGCAGGTGAAAGAGACGCTGGCGGCGCTGCACGCCAAAGGCTTGCCGATGGCCATCGTCACCAATAAGCCGACGCCGTTTGTCGCGCCTTTGCTGCAATCGCTGGGCATTGCCGATTTCTTCACGCTGATTATTGGCGGTGATGATGTGGTGGTGAAAAAGCCCCATCCGGCAGCGATCTTCCTTGTTTTGGGTCACTTTGGCGTACTGCAAAAAGAATTACTGTTTGTCGGTGATTCTCGTAATGATATTCACGCAGCTCAGGCTGCGGATGTACCCAATGTTGGTATGACTTTTGGCTACAACTATGGCGAGCCGATTGCCGCCAGCCAACCCGATTTAACTCTCGATACTTTTAGCGAACTTTTGCCCGCTCTCGGGCTGTAATTATCAGGATATAACATGAGCAAACCCATCGTTTTCAGCGGCGCCCAGCCTTCCGGTGAACTGACCATTGGCAACTATATGGGTGCGCTGCGTCAGTGGGTGCAGATGCAGGATGATTTCCACTGCATTTACTGCATCGTCGATCTGCACGCCATCACCGTTCGTCAGGACCCCGCTGCGCTGCGCAAAGCCACGCTGGATACGTTAGCGTTGTACCTTGCCTGCGGTATCGACCCGGCAAAAAGCACCATCTTTGTACAGTCGCATGTGCCTGAGCACGCGCAGCTGAGCTGGGTGCTGAACTGCTATGCCTACTTTGGCGAGCTGAGCCGTATGACGCAGTTTAAGGATAAGTCCGCGCGTTATTCTGAAAACATCACCGCGGGTTTGTTCGATTACCCGGTGCTGATGGCGGCCGATATTCTGCTGTATCAGACCAACCAGGTGCCAGTGGGCGAAGATCAGAAGCAGCATCTGGAACTGAGCCGCGATATCGCCGGTCGTTTCAACGCACTGTATGGCGATGTGTTCAAAATTCCTGAGCCGTTTATTCCGAAATCAGGCGCACGCGTGATGTCGCTGCTGGAACCGACCAAGAAAATGTCGAAGTCGGATGACAACCGCAACAACGTGATTGGCCTGCTGGAAGACACCAAAGCGGTAGTGAAGAAGATCAAACGCGCGGTAACTGACTCCGCTGAGCCGCCAGTCGTACGCTACGACGTCAAAGAAAAAGCCGGTGTCTCTAACCTGCTGGATATCTTGTCAGGTGTCACCGGCAAGTCGATTCCGCAGCTGGAGCAGGAATTCGAAGGCAAGATGTATGGCCACCTGAAAGGCGAAGTGGCGGAAGCGGTTTCCGGCATGCTGACTGAGCTGCAGGAGCGCTATCATCGTTTCCGTAATGATGAAGCTTTCCTGAATCAGGTCATGCGCGATGGTGCCACCAAGGCCCGTGCGCAGGCGCAAGAGACACTGAAGAAAGTCTACGAAGCAGTGGGTTTTGTGGCTCAGCCTTAAGCGACGAGCGGTATGATCTAACAACGGCGAGTTGTCATGACTCGCCGTTTTTTATGAATTTGCGCGTAAGACCTCGCCCAATCGGACGGGGGCAGCCAAGTTTAAAACCAGCGTAACTGGCGGCGCAGGCTGACCACGCGCCCGACGATAATCAGCGCTGGGCTGGCAAACTGCTGCGCCAGCGTGTTGAGTTCAGCCAGCGTTGCGGTCTCTACCCGTTGCTCTGATGTCGTGCCGTTCTGCACGATGGCGACCGGCATAGTTGCATCCATACCATGTTGCAACAGCTGGCGCTGAATCTCGGGTGCCTGATTCAGGCCCATGTAGAACACCAACGTTTGCTGTTCTGCTGCCAGCTTACTCCACTCAATTTCGCCCTGCTGTTGCAGATGGCCGGTAACAAAGCGCACACTCTGGGCGTGATCGCGGTGTGTCAGTGGAATGCCGCTGTAGGCGGCACAGCCGGACGCGGCGGTAATACCCGGTACCACGCTGAACGGAATGTGGTGCTGCGCCAGCACCTCCAGCTCCTCGCCGCCACGACCAAAAATAAAGGGATCGCCGCCTTTCAGCCGCACCACACGTTTGCCGCTCTGGGCCTGCTCCAGCAGAAGCTGGTTGATTTGTGACTGTGGGACGCAGTGATGTCCCGCCTGTTTACCGACAAAGATGCGCTCTGCATCGCGGCGCACCAGGTTGAGAATCGGTTCGGATACCAGGCGGTCATACACCACCACATCGGCCTGCTGGATACACTGCAACCCTTTTAGTGTCAGCAATCCGGCATCGCCCGGACCCGCGCCCACCAGCACCACTTCACCTTGTTGTGACAGCGGCGCATTGAACAGCGTATCAACGATATGATCGGCGCGTGGCTGGTCGCGATTAGCCAGCGTTTGTGCCAAACGATCGCTGGCAAAGAAGCGTTCCCAAAAAGCCCGGCGCTGTCCCATGCTGGCGAAAGTGTTCTTCACCCGACTGCGCAGTGTGCCAGCGAGTGAAGCCAGTTGGCCTAAATGCTGTGGCAGCATCGCTTCCAGCTTCTCGCGTAGCAGGCGAGCCAGCACCGGAGCACGACCACCGGAGGACACCGCAATCATCAGCGGGGAGCGATCGATAATCGATGGCATGATAGCGCTGGCTTCCTGTGGTGCATCCACCAGATTGCAGAAGATGCGGCGCGCTTCGGCGGCATCGCCCACTTGCTGATTCACGGCGTCATCGTCGGTGGCGGCAATCACCAGCCAGCAGCCTTCTAGCCAGCATTCTTGAAAGGTGCCGGACATGAGGTGCAACTTTCCCTGCTCGGCCCACTGCTGAAATACAGGGGAGAAATCCAGTGCGCCGATGTGCAGATCGGCACCGGCATCCAGCAGCAGGCGCGCTTTGCGTTCTGCCACATCGCCACCGCCAACCAGTAAGCAGCGTTTGCCCTTCAGGCGGCAAAACAGTGGAAAATAGTCCATCGCTCATCCTCAAAAAAGCCCGCGAGCCACGTGATGATCATCAATCGCACCTTTTCGGTCGCCATAAATGACGACCCTACGATGATGTAGAGTGCGCATTCATGCACACCCGGATGGATGCGCAAACTGATTAGCATGATGCGGAAAGCGGGCTAACACGATTAAACAGATTTGAGCGCAGTGGCTTGTGTCGCCACTTGCGGTCTTTGAGCTTGCGGGGTGGCGTACCAATAACCGAGGCCCATTAACACCATACCAGAGAACATATTACCCAGCGTCACCCACAGCAGGTTATGGCCGATGCCGCTTAAGGTGAGTTCGGCATTATGCTGACCAAACCACGACAGTGCAAAGACCGTCATATTCGCGACAGAGTGTTCATAGCCGGAGGCGATAAAGGCCAGCAGGCACCACCAGATGGCAATGAATTTTGCCGTGCCTTCGGTGCGCACTGCCATCCAGATCGCCAGACACACCAGCCAGTTGCACAGCGCCCCTTTAAAGAACAGCGCCATTGCCGGTTGCGTGGTTTTCGCCAGCGCCGCGCTGTGAATCAGTGCGCCTGCATTGGGCAGCATCGCGCCTGCCGCGTAGTAATAGAGCAGGGCGACAAATACCGAGCCGATCAGGTTGCCCAGCCAGGTTTGCGGCAGCACACACCACATCTGACCCTGGCTAATGCTACCGGCTTTAACGCCCACGGTGAGGAACATCGTATGACCCGTAAACAGTTCTGACCCTGCAATGATCACCAGGGTCAGAGCGATACCAAAGGTGGCGCCCATGACTAGCGGACGCCAGGCTGGATCGGCCAGATTGCCGAGGGTGAAAATCAGGATGATGGCGAGACCAACGTAAGCGCCCGCCATCGCCGAACTGATCCAGAAGGCCAGCGGGCTGTGCTGTGCCGTACGCACAATGCGCGCCGCGTTGGCGGCGCAGGTATTCAGGGTGTCAGTAAACATAGTGACGTCTCATAAAGTAAAAGAATTCTGTCAGGCGCATACTTCGACCTGGCCCGCAGTAACGCGCACCGGATAGCTCGCCACGGAACGGGCGGCATCTTCCAGGCAGACGCCGTCGCTTAAACGGAAGCGCTGTTTTTTTAGCGGGCTGGCGACCCACAGCGTGTGCTTATGTTCGGCAATCAGGCCGCGTGACAGCACGCTGGCTGCGGAGAAAGGATCGATGTTACTCAGCGCATAGAGTTGCTCATCATCATGCGGACGGAAGATGGCAATCTGCTGGCCTTTCACCAGCGCGCAGACGCCGGTGGCAGGCAGGATTTGTTCGAGTTCACACACGGAATGCCACTGGCTCATGCGTCGATCTCCTCAATCTGGGTGATGGCAATACGCTCGGCAGGACGTGCCGGACGGTGCTGATCGCGCTGAGCGACGTGCTGCACTAGCGGATCGCGCTGATCGCTGTTGATGAAGGTGCTGAAGTGGATGTGCTGCCGGGGATCGTTCACCGTTGCAGTCCATTCACACTCGACTTCAGCCCGCAGGCGCGCCAGTTCAGCTTCCAGCTGCGCATTCAGGCTGAGTTTGTCATCGATAATCACGCTGCGCAGATAGTCGATACCACCTTCCATGCTTTCCAGCCACAGCGAGGTACGTTGCAGGCGGTCACCGGTGCGGATATAGAACATCATAAAGCGGTCGAGATAAGTCAGCAGGGTATCGCGATCCAGGTCCGATGCCAGCAAATCGGCGTGGCGTGGCTTCATGCCACCGTTGCCGCACACATACAGATTCCAGCCTTTTTCCGTAGCGATAATGCCGACATCTTTGCCCTGCGCCTCCGCACATTCGCGCGTGCAGCCCGAGACGCCAAACTTCATTTTGTGCGGTGTACGAATGCCTTTGTAGCGGTTCTCGAGCTCGATACCGAAGCCGAGGCTATCGCCGACGCCATAGCGACACCAGGTGCTGCCCACGCAGGTTTTTGCCATGCGCAACGCTTTGGCATACGCCTGGCCAGTTTCAAATCCGGCATCAATCAGCTGCGACCAGATGGCAGGCAGGTCATCACGCTGGGCACCGAACAGGCCAATACGCTGCGAGCCGGTGATTTTGGTGTAAAGGTTGTACTGGCGCGCCACCGCACCGATCGTCATCAACCCTTCTGGCGTGATTTCGCCCCCAGGTGAGCGCGGGATGACCGAGTAGGTACCATCTTTCTGGATATTGCCAAGGAACAGATCGTTGCTGTCCTGAAGTGGCGCGAGTTGTGGCTTGAGCACATAGTCGTTCCAGCAGGAGGCCAGCAGCGAACCCACGGTCGGTTTGCACACTTCACAGCCATAACCCTGACCGTATTTCGCCAGTAAGGCATCGAAGGAAGTGATCTCTTCGACACGAATCAGGTGATACAACTCCTGACGCGAATAGGGGAAGTGCTCGCACAGGTGATTGTTGACTTCGATGCCCTGGCGGCTCAGTTCTGCGTTGAGCACCTGAGTGATCAGCGGAATGCAGCCGCCGCAGCCCGTTCCGGCACGGGTTTCGCTTTTCAGCATCGCCACGGTATGGCAACCGCCTTGCACCGCTTTGACGATATCGCCTTTACTGACATCAAAGCAGGAGCAGATTTGCGCGCTGTCCGGCAGGGAATCGACGCCCAATATCGGCTTCTCGCCACTGCCTGCTGGCAAAATCAAACCTTCAGGATTATCGGGCAGCGCGATGTTATTCAGCGCCAGCTGCAGCAGATTGCCGTAATCACTGGTGTCACCGACCAATACCGCGCCGAGCAGCGTGCGGTTGTCTTCGCTGACAATCAGGCGTTTGTAGATGTGCTTTTGCTCATCAAGCCACATATAGCTGCGCGCGCCCGGCGTGCGGCCATGCGCATCGCCAATACCACCGACATCCACGCCCAGCAACTTAAGTTTGGCGCTCATATCGGCACCAGAAAAGGCACTGTCGCGTCCCAGCAACGCATCGCTGGCGACCTGTGCCATTTTGTAGCCCGGCGCGACTAAGCCGAACAGCCGGTTCTGCCAGGCTGCGCATTCGCCGACGGCATAAATCGCCGGATCGCGCGTCTGGCAGCGGTCGTTGATGGCGATGCCACCACGCTGGCCGATTTCCAGCCCACACTGTTTTGCCAGCTTGTCTTGTGGACGAATGCCAGTGGAGAACACGATGAAATCGACATCCAGCGCGCTGCCATCGGCGAATTCCAGCGTCTTACCGCCTTTAGCGTGGTGCACAATTTGCTGGGTATTTTTGCCGGTGTGCACACGCACACCCATTTGTTCGATCTTACGACGCAGTTGCTCGCCACCTTGCGCATCCAGCTGTTCCGCCATTAATCCGGGCGCGAACTCAATGACATGGGTTTCGATACCGAGGTTTTTCAGTGCGCCTGCCGCTTCGAGGCCAAGCAGACCGCCGCCAATCACGGCACCGCGTTGGCTGCGGCGGGCGCAGGCTTCTATGGCGTTGAGATCTTCGATGGTGCGATAGACAAAGCAGTCGCTGCCTTCGGCGCCTTTTATCGGCGGTATCCACGGATAAGAGCCGGTGGCAAAAATCAGCGTGTCGTAATGCACCGCGCGACCGGTATTAGAGTGAATCAGTTTTTCGTCGCGGTTGATGGTAATCGCCCGTTCACCGATCAGCAGTTTGACCTGATGTTTTTCGTAATAGCCGGGGCGAACCAGTGACAGCTCTTCAGCGGTGTGATGGGAGAAGTAGGCGGAAAGGTGGACGCGGTCATAGGCGACGCGCGGTTCTTCACAAAAGACGGTAATGGCAAATTGGCCGGGCTCGGCTTTATCGATCAGTTCTTCTATAAAGCGGTGGCCCACCATGCCGTTGCCAATGATCACGACACTGTGCTTGCTCATGCTTGCCTCAAAAATTGCGGTATCTGCGCTTACGATAGCGCGCTACATCAGGCGCTTATTGATGCACATCAAGCGCACCCTCATATACCTATTTTGAGGTATGTAATTGATTTTGAACGAAATAGATAAGTGGCTTATTTGGTTGAATATTGTGCAGAACGGGTCACTGCCGATGGCGCCGTGAAAAGTCACTCGCTGGTTCGCCAATAATGACATCCGAAAAATCGATGACGCTGACAGACAGTTTTTCGTGCTAGCTTAACCTGTTGCTTTAAACAGGAGGATGGCATGGCGAACCGGTCACTGAAGTGGATCAACAATCTGCGCTTAGCGGGCCAGCAGGGCTTGTGGCAAATGGAAATCAACGGTGGAAAAATTGCGGCGATACGTCCCCAGCCACCGCAAATCGTGGATCAGAGTGACGCACTGGACGCCGAAGGCGGGCTGGCGAGTGCGCCGTTTATCGAACCGCACATTCACCTCGACACCACGCAAACTGCCGGGCAGCCTGCCTGGAATCAGTCCGGCACCCTGTTTGAAGGTATTGAACGCTGGGCGGAGCGCAAAGCGCTGCTCAGTCATGACGATGTCAAACAGCGCGCACAGCAGACGCTGAAGTGGCAAATTGCCAACGGTATCCAGCATGTGCGTACCCACGTTGATGTTTCCGATCCCACTCTCACCGCGCTGAAAGCGATGCTGGAAGTGAAAGCGGAAATGGCGCCGTGGATCGATATTCAAATCGTGGCGTTTCCGCAGGAGGGAATTCTCTCCTATCCAAATGGTGAAGCATTGCTGGAAGAGGCATTGCGTCTCGGCGCCGATGTGGTGGGTGCCATCCCGCACTTCGAGTTCACACGCGAATATGGCGTGGAATCGCTGCATAAAACCTTCGCGCTCGCCAACCGTTATGACCGCATGGTGGATGTGCACTGTGATGAGATCGATGATGAGCAATCGCGCTTTGTCGAAACCGTGGCGGCACTGGCACATCGTGATGGCAATGGCGAACGTGTTACCGCCAGCCACACCACGGCGATGCACTCCTACAACAACGCCTACACCTCGCGCTTATTCCGCTTGCTCAAGCTTTCAAAGATTAATTTTGTCGCTAACCCACTGGTGAACATTCACCTGCAGGGGCGTTTTGACAGCTATCCCAAACGCCGTGGTATCACGCGGGTGAAGGAGTTGCTGGAAGCCGATATTAACGTCTGCTTTGGCCATGATGATGTGTTTGATCCCTGGTATCCGCTCGGCACGGCCAGCATGCTGCAGGTGCTGCATATGGGATTACATGTCTGTCAGTTGATGGGCTATGAACAGATCGACAACGGCCTGAGTCTAATTACCACCAACAGCGCGAAAACGTTGCAATTGGAGGATTACGGTCTGGCAGTGGGTAACTATGCCAGTCTGATTATTCTGCCGGCTGAGGGTGGCTTTGATGCGGTGCGCAGACAAGTGCCTGTGCGCTACTCGATACGGCAGGGAAGCGTAGTGGCGGCAACGCAGCCCGCGAGCAGTGAAATCTATTTGGGCGAGGCGGAAGCGGTGACATTCCGACGATAGTCGTTTAATAAAAAAGAGTGCGCATCACTGCGCACTCTTTTGCTACGGCACCAGGCAACGGAGGCGAACGTTCACCCCTGCACGTCACCGATTAGTGCGTAATATGACCGTGCTGGCGATGTTTGGTCACAAAGCCCAGCAGCACACACATCACAAACACCACGGCATACAAGCCATTCGCGGTAGAGAGTGCCGCATGTGCGCCGCCTTTCGCCACAATCGGGCCGGTGACCACAAAGGTCAGCATGGTGCCGACGGTGCCGCAGGTGAGGATAAAGTTCACCAGCTTCGGCGAAGAGACTTTGGTTTGCAGCGAACCGAGGGTGATGATGGTGGTGTAAATGGCGCTGGAGCTGAAGCCGAGAATCATGATGATCCAGTGCAGCATGCTGGCGTCGTTCGTGGTGACAAACCAGTACATCAGGCCCGTCGCTAATGCGGCCAGCACCATCAGGATGCGCTGTAGATCGAAGAAGCGTAGCAGGAAGCTGAACACCCACATGCCGACCATGTACGCGGTCCAGAAGTTACCCACCAACTGACCGGCTGCCGCAATGTCCATACCCATCGATTTGGTCGCATACTCTGGCACCCAGGAGATAAAGCCCAGCTGACCAAGGATGTAGCACAGCGCCGCGATCGACAGGAACAGCACGCCGATGCCCCATTTCTCTTTCTCGCCACCTTGTACGGCAGCTTCGCTTTTCAGTTCCGGGAATTCCACCATCAACGTCAGAACGAAAATGGCGATGTAAATGACGCCAATGCAGGCATATACCCAGTACCACGGCAGCATGCGCGCCAGTAACACACCGGCGATAATCGGGAAAATGGTACCGGCCATGCTGAAGAACGAGTCGGTAAACAGCAGGCGGGAGCCACGCTGACGGCCATCGTACAGATGGGTAATCAGGAAGGTACCGATCGACATGGTGATACCGCTGACCACACCGAGCACAAACATGCACAGTGAGAAGATGGTCAGGTTATGGCTGGTCATCAGGCCTGCCACCGCGAGGATCATCAGCACAAAGCCAAAAATCAGCTGGCGTTTCAACGGCACAATCACCATCAGCCAGGCGTTAAGGAATACCGCGACCAGGATACCGGCATTCAGGAAGGTGAAAGTGTTGCTCATTTCTGAGATGGGCAACTGGAAGTATTGGGCAATATTGTCCAGTACCATACCGGTAACGATCACCAGCGCGCCGGTGAGCGCGTAGGAGAAAAAGCTGATCCAGGTAAGGCCAATGCGATTACGGTTTGTCATGTTCTGAACCTGTGATGCGCCGGGATTGGCAAAAAAGTGTCATGAATTGTAAATGCAACTGTGATCTTAATAAACAACGAGTGTAACGAGCGGGAAATATTTCATTAATAGTGTGATTTTCATCACGCAAATGATTGCGTGCCAAAAAAAGTATGACAATCGCAACATCAGCGTAAATATCGGTAAAACGCTGGCTCTTATATAACTTGCTCTTTACAATCGATCTCGTTTTTGAGCTTGCACTTCATGGTAAGGAATCTTTCATGTTTAAACGTACTTTGACAGCGGCAGTCGCCCTGTTTGCGCTCTCTTCTGTATCCGCTTCGGCTCTGGCCGCTAAAGGGGATACACATGTGCTGCTCACCACCTCTGCGGGCAATATCGAACTCGAACTGAACAACCAGAAAGCCCCGGTTTCGGTGAAAAACTTTGTCGACTACGTCAACAACGGTTTCTACAACAACACGATTTTCCATCGCGTGATTCCTGGCTTTATGATCCAGGGCGGCGGTTTCACCACGGATATGCAGCAGAAGCAGACCGTGGCACCGATTAAGAACGAAGCCGACAACGGCTTGCGTAACCTGCGTGGCACCATCTCGATGGCGCGTACTGCTGATAAAGACAGTGCGACCAGCCAGTTCTTCCTCAACGTCGCGGATAACGCGTTCCTCGATCACGGCCAACGTGACTTCGGTTACGCGGTATTTGGTAAAGTTGTGAAAGGCCAGGATGTGATCGACAAGATTGCTCAGGTGCCAACCAAGGATGTCGGCCCGTACCAAAATGTGCCGTCAAAACCGGTTGTTATCCTTTCTGCGAAAGTCCTGCCTTAATGATTTAACGCGCCGGCGATCGTCGGCGCGTTCTGCTGCTCTCCAGCAAAGCTAAAATTAGCTCTTATACTTAGGGCAAATTGCTTGTCGGAGGCGCCATGACCAGCCAACTCACCGAAAAACAGAAAGCCACCCTGTGGCAACAGCACCGCATGGCCAGTTATCAGGCCAGTTGCCGTCTTGCAGGCTACGTACTCAGCGATATGACGGCTGAGCAACATGAAGAGCGACTTGAGTCACTGAGGAGGCAATATGGCGGATAACACGCTGGCCGTGCGCGACCCTTATGTCTGGCACAATGATACGGTGCTGAAAAACCGCCTCGATATTCATGATGACGTGCAGTTGCGTAAAGCCGAACTGGCTTTCAGTGCCGCCCGGCTAGCCACGCTGGAACTCGGCCCGCGCAGCACCGGCATCCCATGGCTATGCCATATTCATCGCACGCTGTTTCAGGATCTCTACAGTTGGGCAGGGGAGTTACGCAGCATCGATATCTGGCGTGATGAGACACCCTATTGCCACTGCGAATATATTGAGAAAGAGGGCAACGCGCTGATGAGCGCGCTGGAAGATGAACATCAACTGACAAACCTGACGCAGGATGAGTTTGTTGCGCGGCTTGCGCATTACTACTGTGAAATCTTCGTGTTGCATCCGTTCCGCGCCGGCAACGGCCGCACGCAGCGCATTTTCTTTGAACAGCTGGCGCTGCACGCCGGTTATCTGCTGACATGGGATAAGCTGGATCGAGAGGCGTGGCGTACCGCACTGTATGCTGGTGTATCGGGCGATCTGACGCCGCTGACGGCGCAGTTTGCAAAAGTGGTGAGCCCAGCCCGGTAAAATGCGTAGAATAGCGGCGGTTTGACTGGCCTGAGGGCACTATGCTGCTGTTAATTGATAACTACGACTCCTTCACCTGGAATCTCTACCAGTATTTCTGTGAGCTGGGAGCACAAGTCCGCGTGGTGCGTAACGATGCCATCACGCTGGCGGAGATGGAGACGCTGCCACTCACCCATTTGGTGATCTCCCCTGGCCCCTGCACGCCGGATCAGTCTGGTATCTCACTGGACGCCATCCGCCATTTTGCTGGGCGTTTGCCGGTTCTGGGTGTTTGCCTCGGCCATCAGGCGATTGCGCAAGCCTATGGCGCGCAGATAGTGCGCGCGCGGCAGGTGATGCACGGCAAAACTTCTGTTATCCAGCACACCAATCAGGGCGTTTTTCGCGACCTTAATAATCCGCTCACCGTTACGCGCTACCATTCACTCATTGTGGCGCGCGATACGCTGCCCGCAGAATTCGACGTCACGGCCTGGAGCCTGCGTAATGGCGAGCCGGATGAGATCATGGGCTTCCGCCACCGTACGCTGCCCTTAGAAGGGGTGCAGTTCCATCCTGAGAGTATCCTCAGCGAGCAGGGCCATCAGCTGTTGGCTAATTTCCTCGACACGTAACTTATGTTTGCCTTCGTGTGATTTTTTATGCATATTTTGTGATTATAATTTCACTTCAGCTCAATAAATAACCCAATGAGGTCGGCAATGGCAGCGGAAAAACTAGCGGTAACCCGGGAAACGTTCGATAACGTGATATTGCCTGTTTATGCACCTGCGCAGTTCGTGCCGGTGAAAGGCAAGGGCAGCCGAGTCTGGGATCAGCAGGGCAAAGAGTATATCGACTTCTCCGGCGGTATCGCGGTGACGGCTCTCGGTCATTGCCATCCGGCGCTGGTGGAAACGCTGAAAAGCCAGGGTGAAACCCTGTGGCATACCAGCAACGTGTTTACCAATGAACCGGCATTACGTCTGGCGAGCAAACTGATTGCCGCGACCTTTGCCGATCGTGTGTTCTTTGGCAATTCCGGTGCGGAAGCCAACGAAGCCGCCTTCAAGCTGGCACGCTACTACGCCTGCAAAAAACACAGCCCGTTCAAAAGCAAAATCATCGCCTTCCACAATGCGTTCCACGGTCGTACCTTGTTTACCGTTTCTGTTGGCGGCCAGCCGAAATACTCCGACGGCTTTGGTCCAAAGCCGGCAGATATCGTACATGTGCCATTTAACGATCTGGATGCGGTGAAAGCGGTGATGGATGACCACACCTGCGCGATTGTCGTGGAGCCGATTCAGGGTGAAGGCGGCGTGGTGGCTGCGACGCAGGAATTTATGCAGGGTCTGCGTGCGCTGTGCGATGAGCATAAAGCGCTGCTGGTGCTGGATGAAGTACAGAGCGGCATGGGTCGTAGCGGTAAGCTGTTCAGCTACGAACATTACGGCATCAAGCCAGACATCATCACCACCGCGAAAGCGCTGGGCGGCGGTTTCCCGGTGAGCGCGATGCTAACCACCAATGAAATCGCGTCGGTGATGGCGCCGGGCGTGCACGGCACCACCTATGGCGGCAACCCACTGGCCTGTGCGATTGCTGAAACCGCGCTGGATATCATCAACACCCCAGAAGTGCTGGGTGGCGTAGAGGCCCGTCGTCAGCAGTTCGTTGAGGCACTGCAAGCGATCGACAGCAAATACGATCTGTTCAGTGAGATTCGCGGCAAAGGTTTACTGATTGGCGCAGCGCTGAAGCCACAACACGCCAGTAAAGCGCGCGATATCCTCAATGCCTCAGCAGCAGAAGGGTTGATGGTTCTGACCGCGGGCACTGATGTGATGCGTTTTGTGCCGTCACTGGTGATCGAGCCGACTGACATCGAAGAAGGCATGGCGCGTTTCGCCAAAGCGATTGAGAAAGTGCTGGCGGCGTAATCAGCCCTTCGGACGTAACACTTTCAGCCAGCGGCCGTGATGCGGTCGCTGGCTCCACGCCAGTGAAGAGATGGTGTGCATCACATTCAGGTGTTGCAGGATGCGCTTCACATGCTGCTCGACAATCGTGACCGGCCCTTCATTCATATTCTCCGGCGCTTCCAAAATATTGCTGTCATTGCCTGGCCCATCATACGCCAGCCGCTGCTGACAGCGCTGCAGCGCAATTTCACAGGATTGCAGATAGCGTTCCGCCAGCTTCGGCGTCAGCATGGTGTGCTCACGCGCCAGGATCGTCATCGCGTTGATGTGTTCCACAATGAACTGGCTGTGGGTCACCCACATGCGCATATCTTTCAGGTACTGCGCGTTGAAGCCCGGTTCGCTTGATGCCTGATTCAGTGAGTTGAAGAGCGCATTGTGCGCCTGATTGACCTTCATGCGCTGATACGCCAGCTTTTCAGGAGACTGCTCCGGCCCCAGCAACATCCGCAAGGCTTCCTGATAGGCCTCCAGCGCATCATGCGCGTTGCTGCGCAGTAATCCGCTCTGCCACTGTGGCCACAGCCAGATCATACCGGCAAAGGCGATCAGGCAGCCCATCAGGGTATCCATCATGCGCGGCAGCAGAAACTGCGCCCCGTTCAGCGACAACAGCTGGAGTGAATACACCGCCGTCACGGTGAAGCCAATCATCGACCAGCCGTAATACTTGCGCGTGACCAGGTAGCTGGCGAGGGTGATGGCCAGCATGAACAGTAGGGTGATCGATTCGGGGACGTCGAGCTGTAGTGAGCCTGCGGCGATCAGCAATCCGGCAAAGGTGCCTAGCGCACGGTGCTGGATACGCACCCGTGTCGCGCTGTAGCCATTCTGGCTGACAAACATGATGGTCATCAGAATCCAGTAAGGCTTGGGGATATTGAAGAACAGCGCCAGCGCGCTGCCGAACATCAGCATCACCGAGATACGCGCGGCGGTGCGCAATGCGGCGGACTTGAGCGACAGGTAGCTGCGCAGCGCCGGGAACAGCGGCAGGCGACGCTGGCGATCCGCCATCAAGTCTCGGGTGTATAACGGCTTTTGCGTGCGCAACACGCGGGCGATGCGGCTGAAGTGGTAGTAGCAGAAGTTGCCCACCGGGTTATCAGGATGCTGGCGCGCGATTTTTTCCAGCGCACCCAGTTGCTTCTCCATGTGGAAGCGTTCGGGCAACTGATGATAGAGAATGGCATCGGCCAACAGGCGCAGGCGCGCAGAGATGGTTTTGGCATTCCAGCGGATCACCGCTTCAGCGTGACTCTGCTCGACCAGCTTTTGCACTTCTTCCGGCTGATGCAGGCTCACTGAGATGTGCTCCTGCAAATCAAGCGCCACCTGGAAAGCCCGCGTCAGGCGCTTGTGGCTGTTATCGCGGCTGGCAGAGAGCATGTGCATCTGCTGATAGCAGGTGGTGATCAGGTCAACGGCTTTTTGCTGACGCGCCAGCAACGGCGGCAGCGCTTTCTCGGGATCGGTAAGCTGCGTCAACAGGGTGTATTTGGCATCGCAATAATCTGCCAGTTCCCGATAAAGCAGGCTGAGGGTTTCGCGCATTGGCTGCTCTTTCCACAGCCAGAACCAGAACCAGTTAAACAGGCCGTACCACAGCGTGCCACCAATATACAGCAGAGGCGGCACCCACATGGGCATGCGGCCCACCAGGCTGAGGCTGAAGATGGCAGCAACTAGCGTAGCGGGCAGTAAGCGGCCGTGCAGCGGGCTGATTTCGCCGGTCACGCCAATCAGCAGCGGCAGCACAAACAGGATCAGCGGTAACGGAATGGCGTCACTGGTGAGAAATTGGATCAGGAAACTGGCGCTAGCAAACAGTGAGCCGCCCACAATCAGGCGTTTGAAGAAGCGCTTATGTGGTGTATCGAGACCCGCCATGTTGCAGCAGGCAGGAACTAATGAGAACAGCAGGCCTTTTTGCAGATCGCCAAACAGCCAGCCTAGTGCCACAGGCAGGCACAGCACCAGCGTTTGCCGCAGTGCGTAGTTGACCTCAGGATGATAGATGATTCGGCGCCACATCAGCTCATCGCAAACAAAAACGGCGCGATGTTGCCATCACGCCGTGGGTGATAAGAAATTAGCGGGTGCCGTAGACGACGATGGTTTTACCGTGTGCGGAGATCAGGTTCTGATC
Source organism: Pantoea sp. SM3 (assembly GCF_000963995.1). Classification (NCBI taxonomy): domain Bacteria; kingdom Pseudomonadati; phylum Pseudomonadota; class Gammaproteobacteria; order Enterobacterales; family Erwiniaceae; genus Pantoea; species Pantoea sp. SM3. The sequence goes on along the minus strand of NZ_JZRD01000007.1, from coordinate 21,492 downwards.
TTCCAGCATTTTCAGGATACGACCCACGGTTTCGCGTGAGCAACCCACGATCTGACCAATCTCCTGACGGGTGATTTTGATTTGCATCCCGTCGGGGTGCGTCATCGCATCGGGTTGTTTCGCCAGATTAAGCAGTGTTTGCGCGATACGGCCCGTCACATCGAGGAAGGCAAGGTTGCCCACTTTCTCGGAGGTGACTTGCAGACGACGCGCCATCTGCGACGAAAGTCGCATTAAAATATCCGGGTTTACCTGAATCAGCTGACGGAATTTTTTGTAGGAAATTTCAGCCACTTCGCAGGCAGTCTTAGCACGTACCCAGGCACTACGTTCCTGGCCTTCTTCAAACAGGCCGAGTTCGCCGATGAAGTCTCCCTGATTGAGGTAGGAGAGGATCATCTCTTTGCCTTCTTCATCTTTGATCAGAACCGCAACGGAACCTTTCACGATGTAGTACAGCGTTTCCGCTTTCTCACCCTGATGGATGAGCGTGCTTTTGGACGGATATTTGTGAATATGGCAATGGGACAGGAACCATTCGAGTGTAGGGTCTGTTTGCGGTTTGCCGAGAACCATTCGCTATTATCCTCTGTTGTAATCGTGCCCAAAATACAGGGGGCAGTTTTCCCTGTCAGGCGGTGTAATCGTAGAGCGCTTCCAGTAAAGGAAAATTATTTCCGGGTGATTCTTAAGCTACGCTTTTGATTCTTCCCGCCTTCGTCTGTGATGACGAAAATATTTTCAGCACTGTTTGTAGCACAGCTTTTGCAAGCTGTCTTCTGTTGTCTCGCTTCAGCAACAGGCGGAAGAGTCTGGATTGCTGTTTATCAAGTGAAAGCGTACTCTGGCGGCAAAACCGCCACTTCAGGAGAAAGAATAATGCAGGCACGAGTGAAATGGGTGGAAGGGCTGACCTTTCTCGGAGAATCCTCATCTGGCCATCAGGTATTAATGGACGGTAACTCGGGTGACAAAGCGCCAAGCCCGATGGAGATGGTTTTGATGGCAGCAGGCGGCTGTAGCGCGATTGACGTGGTATCGATCCTGCAGAAAGGCCGAAATGATGTGGCTGACTGCGAGGTGAAACTCACCTCCGAGCGCCGTGAAGAAGCGCCACGTATTTTTACGCACATCAACCTGCATTTTATCGTTAGCGGCTCCGCGCTAAGCGATAAAGCGGTGGCGCGGGCTGTCGATCTGTCGGCGGAGAAGTATTGCTCGGTGGCGATCATGCTCGGCAATAGTGTGAAAATGACGCACAGTTACGAAGTGATTGAGCGATAACATCAGCGGGCGGCCAAACGGCCGCCGCTACAGAATTTCTGGATTATTCAATCCGTTTACCTTCAATCAGCCGCTGCACCAGTGGCGTCATGATTAACTCCATTGCCAGCCCCATTTTTCCGCCCGGCACCACTAGCGTGTTCATATGTGAAATGAACGAGCCCTGGATCATCGCCAGCAGGTAAGGGTAAGCAATGCCTTCCAGCCCACGGAAGTGAATTACCACAAAACTTTCATCGAGTGACGGAATTTCACGTGCGGCAAAGGGGTTTGACGTATCCACCGTTGGCACACGCTGGAAGTTGATGTGGGTGCGCGAGAACTGCGGCGTGATGAAGTTGATATAATCCTCCATTGAACGCACCACTGAATCCATCACCGCTTCACGGGAATGGCCGCGCTCGCTGGTGTCACGCACCAGCTTTTGAATCCACTCCAGATTGACAATCGGCACCACGCCGACCAGCAAATCGACATGCTCGGCGACGTTGTGCTGCTGTGTTACCACGCCACCGTGTAAACCTTCATAGAACAGCACGTCAGTGTTTTCCGGCAGCGGCTGCCAGGGCGTAAAGGTGCCCGGCACCTGATTCCACGGCACCGCTTCGTCGTAGGTGTGCAGATATTTGCGCGACTCACCCAACCCGGTTTTTCCGTAATGCTTAAACGTCTGTTCCAGCAGCCCGAAGTCATTGGCTTCCGGGCCGAAGTAACTGATATGGCGGCCCAGATCGCGTGCCTTACGGATCGCCATATCCATTTCTGGACGGGTATAACGGTGAAAACTGTCACCTTCCAATTCCGCAGCATGCAGATCCAGCTGCTGGAAAATCTTACGGAAGGCGAGGCTGGTGGTGGTGGTACCGGCACCGCTGGAACCGGTCACGGCAATGATTGGATGCCTGGCTGACATAACAGAACTCCCTGTGAAGTCGGGCGATGAGCATTGTTACCACGAATTACTGTGCGGTGCATTAACCGCGAAACTCGCCTTTCGGCATAATGTTGACGGATTCGTGCAGTTCCGACCACACCAGCACAACGTCTCCGCGCTCCAGTTGGCGGCGCACGTCGGCGACTTTCTGTTCCAGGCTGCGCTCCTGCTCACCATAGTCGGTGCCTTCGCGCAGCACGAAAGTTTCAATCAGGTTTTCCAGTGTTGCGACTTCAAGTTCTTGCCAGGGAATAATCACGATCACACATCCAGATAGGTTGAAAGCCAGTCAGGCACACGCTGTTCCAGCCACATTTTCGGCTTCATTAACGTACCGCCGACAAAGCCAACGTGACCGCCTTTTTGCGTCAGCTGATATTCAATCGAAGGCGACAGTTGCTCCGGCTGCGGGATCACCGCATCGGTCATAAAGGGATCGTCTTTGGCATGGATGATCAGCAGCGGCTTGCGCACGCCCGTGAGCAGCGGCATAGCGCTGGCACGTTGATAATAGTCGTTGGCATCCAGAAAACCGTGCGCCCGTGCGGTAATCGCATCATCAAACTCACGAATGCGGCGAAATGCCCGCAGCTGGCTCAGTTCCACCGGCAGTGTGCCAGGCCAGGCCAGCAGTTTGCGCGTGGCGTTCTGTTTCAGCTTGGTCAGTAAATAGTGCTGATAGAAACGAGAGAAGCCGGCATCGAGCTTTTCACTGCAGGGTTCGAGCGCAAAGGGTGCCGAAATCGCGACGGCTGCATCCACAGGCACATCATTGCCCTGCATGCCCAATAAATAGGCCAGCATATTGCCACCGAGTGAAACGCCCACTGCTGCAGTCGGCACCGTGCCCCATTCGCGCTGCAGCCAGTGTAAGAAAAAGGTCGCATCTTCGGTTTCACCGGAATGATAAATGCGTTCCAGGCGATTAGGTTCGCCACTGCAGCCACGAAAGTGCATCACCACCGCCAGCCAGCCTCGCGCCTGACACGCTTGCATCAGACCATGGGCGTATGGGCTACGAAAGCTTCCTTCCAGGCCATGAAACATCACCATACGCGGCTTGTGGCGCGCCTGCGCCGGGTCTTCGCTCCAGGCGAGATCAACAAAATCGCCATCAGGCAGATCAAGTCGCTGCCAGTGCGGACGCAGGGTTACGCGCCGACGCAGTATGCGCGGCAGCAGGGTTTGCAGATGCGCGTTACTGAATCCGCGCAGCGGAGTGAATCGCTCGCCGTTCAGGCGATCAAAATAGCTTGGGTAAAGGCTTGTCTGATGCATAACTCGCTGATAGCTTCGATGGGTTGTCCGCTTTACTGGGTGAGGAGCACCCGAATTTACATGGAACTGAGTCTTTTTTTATCAATGTTGGGTTTTCTTTGGGTCGCTGCCATCACGCCAGGGCCCAATAATATGTTACTTACCGCCTCAGGTGCTAATTTTGGCTTCCTGCGCACCATCCCGCTGCTCATTGGTATCATGATTGGTATGCAAGTCATGTTGCTGATGGTGGCATTTGGCATCGGCGGTTTGATCCTGCTTTATCCTTCACTGCATCTGGTGCTGAAGATTGCCGGTAGTCTCTATCTGTTGTGGCTGGCGTGGAAAATTGCTACCGCAGAGTACGAGAAGCTGGAAACCGAAGACGCCACGGTGAAACAGATGCCGTTCTGGCAGGGTGGTCTGTTACAGCTGATCAACCCAAAAGCCTGGCTGATGGCGCTGGGCGCGGTGGCCAGCTTCAGCCTTGCAGGCGACGCGTATCTGCATTCCGTGATTGCGATCAGTATCGGCATGGCGCTGGTTAATGTGGTATCCGGTGTTATCTGGATGGGATTTGGTTCGCTGATTGGCCGATTGTTGCGCAGCCCGCGTGCGTGGAAAATCTTCAACCTGGCGATGGGTGCGCTCACGGCAGCCTGTGTACTGCTGATCTGGCGTTGAGTTAACTGGAGGCGCGTTCAACGCGCTTCCAGGGTAACACTTCACGCACCACTTCACTGTGCGGCTGGCGGATGCGGTTCAATAACAGCTGAACACTGCGTGCACCCAGTCGTTTCATCGGTTGTTCGATGGTGGTCAGTGGTGGATTGAGGCTGCTGGTGAAGGGAATACCATCGAATCCTACTACCGCCAAATCCTCAGGTACCCGCAATCCCGCTTCCAGCGCTGCATGGATCACGCCAACCGCCAGCACATCAGAAACCGCAAACACGGCGTCTGGTCGCTCCGGTCGCGCCAGCAGTTCACGCAGTGCGGCACTGCCCGCTTCACACGAAATGTTTTCCGCGTAAGCCACGCCACCCCAACTCAGTTCCAACTGCTCCAGCGCTTCGCGATAACCCGTTTCGCGCTGATGTGAATAGAGATAGCGCATATCACAATTCACCAGCGCGATACGTCGGCGGCCTTTGTTGGCCAGATAACGCACCGTTTCAAATGCGGCTTCTTTATTATCAATGGTGACACTGGAAGCGGGAATGGCTGGATCGTATTCGGCGCATTGCACCCAGGGGGCGTCACCAATCAAATCTTTTAACTGCTGCAAACAGGCGGCGGCATCCATGGTGATCACACCGTCAACCACTTTACCGCTTAATAACGCCAGATAAGCGGCTTCGCGCGGCAGCTGCGAGGCCGAATTGCATAACAGGATGTGATAACCCTGCGCTTCGGCTTCAGCTTCAATGCCTTGTACCACGCGTGAGCAGAAGGGATTAGTGATGTCTGATATTAACACCAGCAACATATGACTCTGGGCAGTACGCAGCTGGCGAGCCAGCAGATTGGGCTGATAGTCACAGTGATTGATGGCAGCCAATACTTTTTCTCGCGTATCTGTAAGCACGCCGGGATGCTGGTTCAACACCCGAGAAACCGTGGCTTTAGACACGCCAGCAAGACGGGCAACTTTTTCAATCGACATGGATTTCAGTACCGCCAGTAGAGGTGAAAAATCAGAAGCCTATCAATAGCACAGTCGTTATGTGAGCGCGTGACATATTTCCGTCTTTACGCCTTCTTTGCATTTGCATATTTCGCATATCCTTGCCCAATGTTGATCTAAGAACAGATTTTCATTAGGGATAATTTTTAATTCCTTTATGAAATTACAGCCGCTGGAGAAACTGCCATCACGACATAACATTGGGGTGAACGATGATGGCAGTAAAAAAAACAATAACGGCAGTGGCGGCAGCATTGGCCCTGATGGCGTTTCAGGCACAGGCGGTGAATGTCACCGTGGCATATCAAACCTCGGCGGAACCGGCCAAAGTGGCGCAGGCCGATAACACCTTTGCCAAAGAGAGTGGCGCGACGGTGGATTGGCGCAAGTTTGATAGCGGTGCCAGCGTGCTGCGGGCATTGGCTTCCGGTGATGTGCAAATCGGTAATATCGGGTCCAGCCCGTTAGCCGTGGCGGCAACACAGCAGTTGCCCATCGAAGCTTTCTTACTGGCATCACAGCTTGGCAATTCCGAAGCGCTGGTGGTCAAAAAATCCATCACCAGTCCCAAGGATCTGATTGGCAAACGCATCGCCGTGCCTTTCATCTCCACCACCCATTACAGCCTGCTGTCAGCGCTCAAGCATTGGGGCATCAAGCCGTCGCAGGTGCAGTTAGTGAATCTGCAACCGCCTGCCATTATTGCGGCGTGGAAACGCGGTGATATTGACGGCGCGTACGTCTGGTCACCGGCGGTTAACGAGCTGGAAAAGGATGGCACGGTGTTAACCGACTCTTCTCAGGTGGGCAAATGGGGATCGCCAACGCTGGATGTGTGGGTGGTGCGCAAAGATTTCGCCCAGCAGCATCCTGAAATCGTCACTGCCTTTGCGCGCAGCGCGATTGAGGCACAGCAAGCCTACATTGCTAATCCAGAACAGTGGCTGAAGCAGCCCGACAATCTCAGCAAACTGGCGCGCCTGAGTGGCGTACCGGAAAGCGATGTGCCGGTGCTGGTCAAAGGCAATACCTACCTGACCGCACAGCAGCAGGTGGAACAGCTGGGCAAGCCAGTGAACAAAGCCATTGTTGATACCGCGCACTTCCTGAAAGAGCAGGGCAAAGTGCCGGACGCGGCTAATGATTACAGCAGCTTTGTCACCACGCAATTTGTTGCACCTTTAGCGAAATAACGGAGGCGCTATGCTCAGCATCACCAACCTGAATGCACGTTACGCCGGACAACCCGCGCTGCAGGATATCAATCTGCAACTGGATCAACGCGACCTGCTGGTGGTGCTGGGACCGTCTGGCTGTGGCAAAACCACCTTACTGAACTTGATCGCCGGATTCCTGCCGCTGGAGTCCGGCAGTATCACGCTTGATGGCAAAGCGGTAAATGGACCGGGCGCAGAACGCGGCGTGGTGTTTCAGAATGAAGGGCTACTGCCGTGGCGTAACGTGATCGATAACGTGGCGTTTGGCTTGCAGCTGGCGGGAATGGACAAGGCTGAACGCCACACCATTGCTCGCCGTTTAATCCGCAAAGTCGGACTGGAAGGGGCAGAAAAGCGTTATATCTGGCAGCTCTCTGGGGGTCAACGTCAGCGCGTGGGGATTGCGCGTGCGCTGGCGGCTGATCCTCAGTTGCTGCTGTTAGATGAGCCATTTGGTGCGCTGGATGCCTTTACACGCGAACAGATGCAAACCCTGCTGCTGACGCTGTGGCGCGATACCGGCAAACAGATTCTGCTGATTACCCACGATATTGAAGAAGCGGTGTTTCTTGCCAGCGAACTGGTGCTGTTGTCACCGGGACCCGGTCGAGTGGTGGAGCGTATCAAACTCGATTTTGGTCAGCGGTTCGCTGCCGGTGAAGCGTGCCGCAGTATTAAATCCGACCCGGCCTTTATCGAGCGCCGTGAATATGTGCTGAATCAGGTCTTTTCTCAGCGGGAGGCGTTTGTATGAGTGCGGTGATTGATGAGAAAACCCAGACTCGCCGACGCACACTGCGCTGGCCGTTTTCCCCCCAGTTTTCATTGAGTCTACTGAGTGTCGCGCTGTTGCTGCTGGTGTGGTGGGGCGTCACGACGCTGGGTTTGGTGGCCCCCCTGTTTCTGCCGCCGCCACAGCAGGTGCTGCAAAAGCTGCTGCTGATTGCCAGCCCGCAAGGTTTTATGGATGCCACGTTATGGCAGCACCTGGGCGCCAGCCTGACGCGCATGCTGGTGGCACTGTTCTTTGCCGCGCTGATTGGTATTCCCGTCGGCATTGCGATGGGCCTAAGCCCGGCGATTCGGGGGCTGCTCGATCCACTGATTGAACTCTATCGCCCGGTGCCACCGCTCGCTTATTTGCCGCTGATGGTGATTTGGTTCGGTATCGGTGAGACCTCAAAAATATTACTGATTTATCTGGCGATCTTCGCACCGGTAACGCTCTCGACGTTGGCGGGTGTGAAGAATGCTCAGCAGGTACGGATTCGCGCGGCACAGGCATTGGGCGCGTCGCGCTGGCAGCTGCTGCGCTTTGTCATCTTGCCGGGCGCCTTGCCGGAAATTCTCACGGGTTTGCGCATTGGCCTCGGCGTCGGCTGGTCAACGCTGGTGGCTGCCGAACTGATTGCCGCCACGCGCGGACTGGGATTTATGGTGCAGTCGGCGGGCGAGTTCCTTGCCACCGATGTGGTGCTGGCCGGAATCGCCGTGATTGCCTTGATCGCTTTTAGCTTAGAACTGGGTCTGCGCGCTTTGCAGCGCCGATTAACGCCCTGGAATGGAGAACAGCAATGAACGAACGTATCACCTTTACCGCGCTGGGCCCGTATATCGGTGCGCAGGTCAGCGACCTCGATCTCAGCCGCCCGTTAAGCGACGCGCAGTTTGAGCAGCTTTATCATGGTCTGCTGCGCCATCAGGTGTTGTTTCTGCGTAATCAGGTGATCACACCGGAACAGCATCGCGCTCTGGCGATCCGCTTCGGCGATCTGCACATCCATCCGGTGTATCCGCATGCCGAGGGGGTGGAAGAAATTATCGTGCTGGATACCCATCAGGACAATCCGCCGGATAACGATAACTGGCACACCGATGTGACCTTTATTCAAACGCCTCCAGCGATTGCGATTTTAGCGTCGAAGCTGCTGCCGGAAAGCGGTGGCGACACGCTGTGGTCCACGGGGATTGCGGCTTATGAGGCGCTATCCGAGCCTTTCAAGCAGCTACTGAGTGGCTTGCAGGCAGAACACGATTTTAAGAAGTCATTCCAGGAATACAAATACCGCAAGACTGAAGAGGAACATCAACGCTGGCAACAGGCCGTGGCGAAGCATCCGCCGGTGCACCATCCCGTCATTCGCACGCACCCGGTGAGCGGGCGTAAGGCGCTGTTTGTGAATGAAGGCTTCACGACGCGTTTACTGGGATTGCGTGAGAAGGAGAGCGAAGCACTGCTGAATTTCCTGTTCTGGCACACGGCAAAACCGGAGTTTCAGGTGCGCTGGCGCTGGCAGGAGAATGATGTGGCTATTTGGGATAACCGCGTCACGCAGCATTATGCCAATGCGGATTATTATCCGGCGCGTAGAGTGATGCATCGCGCAACCGTGCTGGGTGATGTGCCGTTCTAACTGGCTGATTCATATCCGTAGCGGCACTATTTATCGCGCGTGTCTAAAAAAATGCGCAATAAATTGCGCCGCTACGAAGTGTGCAAACATCCAGACAAGCGCACAAGATACAGCGATGAGAATCTAAACAGGACAGGAAAGCCCCGCCCGAAGAGCAAAGCGTCCGCCACAAGGATGTGGCGGTCGATCAGCATGGATGCGTGATCCCTTTGCGGTCGGGCGGGGCTTTTCTGGCCCTTACACCAAACCCGGCAGCAACATAAACAGCAACACAATTTACCAGGTTCGCAAAATGCGAACCCTACAGAATCAACCTAGCGGCTAGCCCGCCAGCATTTGCTCCAGTTGTTCTTGCGCATCCAGCCAGGCCATTTCAACCTCTTCCAGCGCCGATTTGCTTTCAGCCTGACGTTGCAGCGCCGAGGTTAAATCGGCCTTACGGCTCTGATCGTAAATTGCACTGTCTGACAGCATCGCTTCCGCTTCACTGAGCTGGCTCTGCCACTTCGCCATCTGCTTCTCTAACTTCTCGATCTCTTTACGCAACGGCTGGGTTTGCGCACGCAGTTCGGCATCGCGGCGTTTCTGATCTTTACGAGACTGGGCGCTGTTGGCGTTATCCTGCTTCGGTGCAGCATCCTGCTGGGCTTGCTGCTTTTGCAGATCGCTCAACCACTGCTGGTAATCATCGAGATCGCCTTCAAACACATCGACTTTGCGGTCATGCACCAGATAGAGATCGTCGGTGGTGGATCGTAGTAAATGACGGTCATGCGAAACCACAACCAGCGCGCCTTCGAAATCAATCAGCGCTTCGGTTAATGCCTGACGCATGTCGAGATCGAGGTGGTTAGTCGGTTCATCGAGTAGCAGCAGATTTGGACGTTGCCAGACGATCAGTGCCAGCACCAGCCGCGCTTTTTCACCGCCGGAGAAACGCTCGGTGATTTCACTGACTTTATCCCCCTGGAAACCGAAGCCGCCGAGATAATCACGTAGCTGTTGTTCCAGCGTTTGTGGCGCAATACGGGCCAGATGCTGCAATGGCGATTCATCGGCGCGCAGGTATTCAAGTTGATGCTGAGCGAAGTAGCCAAGCTTGATGCCTTTTGCCAGGCCAACTTTGCCATCCAGCGCTTCAATCTCACCGGCCAGCAGTTTGATCAGCGTTGATTTACCCGCACCGTTACGGCCGAGCAGACCGATGCGTGAACCCGGCACCAGATTCAGTTTGATGGCATCAAGAATGATGCGCTCACCATAACCCGCCGTGACTTTCTCCATTTTCAGTAATGGATTAGGCAGGCTTTCTGGTGCGCGGAAGCTGAAGCTGAACGGGTTATCGACGTGAGCCGGCGCAATTAACTCCATGCGCTCCAGCATCTTGATACGGCTCTGCGCCTGTTTGGCTTTAGTGGCCTGGGCGCGGAAGCGATCAATATACTTTTGCAGGTGCTGTACTTTTTCCTGCTGGCTCTGGAACAGCGCCTGCTGCTGCGCCAGTTTGGCGACACGCTGGCGCTCGAACGAGCTGTAGTTGCCGGTGTATTCGAACATCGTCTGCTGTTCGATATGAATGATTTTATCCACCACCGGATCAAGGAAGTCACGGTCGTGCGAGATGAGGATCAGCGTGCCTTCATAGCTTTTTAACCAGCGCTCAAGCCAGATAACGGCGTCAAGATCGAGGTGGTTAGTCGGTTCATCAAGCAGCAGCAGATCGGATCGGCACACCAGCGCTTGCGCAAGGTTAAGGCGCATACGCCAGCCGCCGGAGAAATCACTCACCGGCCGCATTAATTGTTCCTGGCTAAAGCCCAATCCGTGCAGCAGGCTGGAGGCGCGAGCATGTATGCTCCACGCCTGAATCGCATCCAGCTTGCCATGCAGCAGGGCGATGGCGTTGCCGTCATCCCTGGCGTTAGCATCAGCTAATTCGGATTCAAGCTGACGATATTCGCGGTCGCCGTCGATAACATATTCCAGCGCGGCTTTACTGAGGGCCGGGGTTTCCTGGTTCACCCATGCCAGCGCCCAGTTACCAGGGAAAGTGAAATTGCCTGCATCACTGCTAATTTCGCCCTTCAGTAGCGACAGCAGCGTGGATTTTCCACAGCCGTTCTTACCCACCAAACCGACTTTTTGGCCGGGATTAATGGTGGCTGTTGCGTTGTCCAGCAGCACGTTGGTGCCGCGGCGTATTTGTAATGCGGAAAAGACAATCATAAGCGCCGTATCGTCAGAATATGTTAATTTATCGGCAACATAATTCAATAATGGTTAGTTGCGTCGAGCATGGTAGCGGAATTCCGCTGCGGTGACGACGCTTTGGAGGGGAACGATGTCGCAGCCACCCAAAATTTTGCTGCTTTACGCCCATCCGGAAACACAGGATTCGATTGCTAATCGGGTTTTGCTGCAGTCGGCTATGGAACTGGACCACGTCACGGTGCACGATTTATACGCCCACTATCCGGACTTTTTTATTGATATTCATTACGAGCAGCAGTTGTTGCGCGACCACCAAATCATTGTTTTCCAGCACCCGCTATACACCTATAGCTGCCCGGCTTTGCTGAAAGAGTGGCTGGATCGCGTGTTGTCGCGCGGGTTTGCCAGCGGTCAGGACGGGAATGCGCTGGAGGGCAAGTACTGGCGCAGCGTGGTGACCACCGGGGAACCAGAAACCGCGTACCACCACAATGGTCTGAATCGTTATCCGATGAGCGACATCATGCGTCCGTTTGAGCTGACGGCGCAGATGTGTCGTATGCACTGGATGACGCCGATGGTGATCTACTGGGCTCGCCGCCAGACGCCGGAGGTGATGCGCAATTATGCGCGCGCCTATCGTGACTGGCTCTCGTCACCGTTGCCGCAGGGAGTGATGTGATGGAAGGTCAAACGTTACTCACCGCCGGAGTGATTTATCTGGTGGCTGCTGTGGTTGTGGTGCCGATTGCGGCACGACTTGGCATTGGTGCCGTACTGGGTTATCTGCTGGCCGGCATTGCCATCGGCCCGTGGGGGCTAGGCTTTATCAGCGACGTTGATGAGATTCTGCACTTCTCCGAACTCGGCGTGGTGTTCCTGATGTTCATCATCGGGCTGGAGTTGAATCCCGCCAAGCTTTGGGCGTTAAGACGTTCAATCTTTGGCGTGGGCGCTGCGCAGGTATTGGTTTCTGCGGCGATTCTTGGTGTGCTGTTGTGGCTAACCAACTTTAGCTGGCAGGCTGCGACTATCGGCGGGATTGGCCTGGCAATGTCCTCCACGGCCATGGCACTGCAATTGATGCGCGATAAAGGCATGAATCGTAGCGAAGCGGGACAGCTCGGCTTCTCAGTGCTCCTCTTCCAGGATTTGGCTGTCATCCCCGCATTAGCACTTGTGCCGTTGCTGGCCGGTGGGGACAGCGGTCATGTTGACTGGCTGAAAGTGGGTATGAAGGTGCTGGCGTTTGCCGGCATGCTGGTGGGTGGCCGTTATCTGCTGCGTCCGATTTTCCGCTTTATCGCCGCTTCCGGTGTGCGTGAAGTGTTCACGGCGGCTTCATTATTACTGGTGCTGGGCTCGGCGCTGTTTATGGATATGCTAGGGCTGTCGATGGCCCTCGGCACCTTTATCGCCGGGATCCTACTGGCCGAGAGTGAATATCGGCACGAGCTTGAAGTGGCGATCGAACCCTTCAAAGGGTTGCTGCTCGGGCTGTTCTTTATTTCCGTTGGCATGGCGCTGAATTTGGGCGTGCTCTATACCCATATCGCGGAAATTATCCTTGGCGTAGTGATTCTGGTGGCGGTGAAAACGCTGGTGCTCTATGTGCTGGGCCGTATTTATGGCTTACGCAGTTCCGAGCGCCTGCAGTTTGCCGGGGTGCTTAGCCAGGGCGGTGAATTTGCTTTTGTGCTGTTTTCGGCGGCCGCGTCGGCCAAACTGTTTAGCGGCGATCAATTACCCCTGTTGCTGGTGACGGTGACGCTGTCGATGATGACCACACCGCTGTTGATGCAGGGTGTAGATAAAATTCTCGCACGTCGGTTCAATGAGCCCGATGATGACAATGAGAAGCCGTTTGTCGAAGATGATCAGCCGCAGGTGATTGTGGTGGGCTTTGGTCGTTTTGGTCAGGTGGTGGGCCGCTTGCTGATGGCTAACAATAAGCGTATTACGGTGCTGGAGCGTGACATCTCGGCTGTCAGCCTGATGCGCAAATATGGCTATAAGGTTTACTATGGCGATGCCACTGAGCTTGAGTTACTGCGTGCTGCCGGTGCGGAGAATGCACAATCCATTGTGATTACCTGCAATGATCCAGAAGATTCGATGTCCATCGTTCACCTTTGCCAGCAGCACTTCCCGCAGTTGGAAATCCTGGCGCGTGCGCGTGGTCGTGTGGAAGCCCATGAATTACTGCAAGCGGGCGTCACGCTGTTCTCGCGTGAAACCTTCTCCAGTGCGCTGGAGCTGGGACGCAAGACGCTGATTTCACTCGGCATGCATCCGCATCAGGCGCAACGTGCGCAACAGCACTTCCGTCGACTCGATATGCGCATGCTGCGTGAGCTGGTGCCAAGCCACGATGATAATGCGCAGGCCTCACGTGTGCGTGAAGCTCGCCGTGAGTTAGAAGACATCTTCCAGCGCGAAATGCAGCATGAAAAGCGCCAGATCGACGGTTGGGATGACGAGTAGGACTACACTTAACATATCCGTTGCTTAATAGCGGGCAGGAAAGAGTATGCGTAAACGTTTTATTGCTGGTGCGGTATGTCCGCAATGTCAGGAAAAAGACACGCTGGCGTTATGGCGTGAAAACAATGTCGAAGTGGTGGAGTGCGTGCAGTGCGGCCATCAAATGCGTGAAGCGGATAAACAAGTTCGCGATAAGGTGCGCAGCAATGAGCAAGTGATCGGCATTTTTCATCCTGAGTAGCGGAATGGCGCAGCTTTTTTTAAGCTTAAACTTACAGCGGGATTGAATTCCGCTACAATCGGCGCCATTAACGCTGAGCAGTATGCAGCAACACATTTGTTGGCATCCTCAGTCTTGAACCTTTCTGGTTGGTTATTGCACGCAAAATAGACCAATGAGACGGGATCTCAGTTCTCAACGGTTAGGAGATATCATGAAAGTAGCAAAAGACCTGGTGGTGAGCCTGGCGTATCAGGTTCGTACCGAAGACGGTGTGTTGGTTGACGAGTCACCGGTGAGTGCACCGTTGGACTATCTGCACGGTCATGGTTCCCTGATTTCTGGTCTGGAAAAAGCGCTGGAAAATCACGCGGTTGGCGATAAGTTTGATGTGCATATTCCGGCAAACGACGCTTACGGTCAGTACGATGACAACCTGGTGCAGCGTGTACCAAAAGACGTGTTCATGGGCGTCGACGAACTGCAGGTTGGCATGCGCTTCCTGGCAGAAACCGATCAGGGTCCAGTGCCGGTTGAAATCACCGAAGTGGAAGACGAGCACGTTGTGGTTGATGGTAACCACATGCTGGCGGGTCAGAACCTGAACTTCAACGTGGAAGTGGTAGCGATCCGTGAAGCAACGGAAGAAGAAATCGCTCACGGCCATGTGCATGGCGCGGATGGTCATCATCATGACCACGATCACGACCATGGTCACGATCACGGCCAGGGCGGTTGTGGTACTGGCGGTTGCGGCTGCAGCCACTAAGTTCTGCATTGAACAACAAAAGGCCACCTCCGGGTGGCCTTTTGCTTTAATAGTGCGGTGGTGGCGTCTCTTCGGACTGCGAAGCAATCGGTGAGGGTGTCGCTGCTTTCACTTTATCCACTAATAAACGTACCTGTTCGCGCATACGACTCATCTCTAGTTCGTGTTGACTCACCGTCAGATTGAGCTGATCGATGGTATGCTCCTGAAATGCCAGTTTGCTCTCCAGCGCCTCAAGGCGTTGTTCCCACTCTTCATGCTGCATCATCTCTTCTCCTGTCACGGTGCTGCGCCTGGCGCGTATCGGGCGTGATTCTACGGCCTTTAGCGCCAGAATCACCCGATTTTTAACCTTTATGGGGCTTTGCGGTTGAAATCAGCGCTAATGCCTTCATCTCTGGTGAAACTTCCTGATGCAAAAAAGGTCGGATGTTAAGCGGGTAATTACGTTGTGGGAGTGTTCGCCGCTGCCACGTAAAGTTATAGTGTGGGCCACTGTCCGCAATGATTCCCGAGGTTTAGATGCTTCGGTTTTGGAGAAAGGATGAAATCACTGTTTAAAGTCACATTGTTAGCTACCACCATGGCCGTTGCGCTGAATGCACCGCTGGCAATGGCAGCTGAAACCGCTGCGGCTCCGGCTGACGCTGCTCAGGCAGCACCGCAGGCACCGAAAAATGCTGCCTTCAAAAACGAAGACCAGCAGTCAGCTTATGCGCTGGGTGCCTCTTTGGGTCGCTACATGGACAACTCTCTGAAGGAACAAGAGAAGCTGGGCATCAAACTGGACAAAGATCAGCTGATCGCAGGTGTTCAGGATGCATTCGGTGGCAAGAGCAAACTGTCTGATCAAGAGATCGAGCAGACACTGCAAGCCTTCGAAGGCCGCGTGAAAGGCGCTGCACAGGCGAAGATGGAAAAAGACGCGAAAGAGAACTCTGACAAGGGTGCCGCTTACGCTGATAAATTCGCCAAAGAAAAAGGCGTGAAGAAAACTGAATCTGGCTTGCTGTATCAGGTTGAGAAAGAAGGCACCGGTGACGCACCTAAAGACAGCGACACCGTCGTCGTGAACTATAAAGGTACGCTGATTGACGGTACCGAGTTTGATAACTCTTACACCCGTGGCGAGCCACTGTCATTCCGTCTCGACGGCGTGATCCCAGGCTGGACCGAAGGTCTGAAGCACGTGAAGAAAGGCGGCAAGATCAAGCTGGTGATCCCACCGAACCTGGCTTACGGCAAAAATGGCGTTCCGGGCATTCCGGCCAACTCAACGCTGGTATTTGATGTTGAGCTGCTGGATATCAAGCCAGCGCCAAAAGCGGATGAGAAAGCACAGGCTCCGGCCGCTGCTGATAAGAAAGCGCAGTAATCTGCTTGCGCTTCTGACGCCGCCTCCGGGCGGCGTTTTTATTTGTCCGCCAGACTTGAGATTCGCTGGCTGTACTCGCAATGCTCAGGGCTGAACGAACATGCCGTCTTGCAGCAACCCAAATTGTTTAGGGGAATGAGTAAAGCTCTGGCTAAACATCCCGACATTTGCCAGACTAGCGCCTGCACAACTATCACAATATGAGTCTGCCCCAAAGCTGTCGAGACAGGCTCCAGCCATTTAGGGTAATGTCTTCGATGTCTAATCCATTCAATCCCGGTGAACTGACTGACTTCGATTTACTGGAGCAACGTCCGTTCGAGCAAGCCGATTACGATATTCTCAAATCTTACGAAGCCGTCGTTGATGGCCTCGCGATGCTGATCGGCTCGCACTGCGAAATCGTGCTGCATTCACTGGAAGATTTGAAATGCTCCGCCGTGCGCATCGCCAACGGTGAACATACCGGCCGTAAAGTGGGCTCGCCGATTACCGATTTGGCATTGCGCATGCTGCATGATATGCATGGCGCAGACAGCAATGTGTCCCGTGCTTACTTCACGCGCGCCAAAAGCGGTGTGCTGATGAAATCTGTCACCATTGCGATTCGCAATCGTCAGCAGCGAGTGATTGGCCTGCTGTGTATCAACATGAACCTTGATGTGCCGTTCTCGCAGATTATGTCGACCTTTATGCCGCCGGAAATGCAGCAGGTAGATTCCAACGTCAACTTTGCCAGCTCAGTCGAAGACCTGGTGATGCAAACGCTGGAATTTACCATTGAGGAAGTGAGTAACGACCGCAACGTCTCGAACAACGCCAAGAATCGCCAGATTGTGCTCAACCTGTATGAGAAGGGAATTTTTGATATCAAGGATGCGATTAACCAGGTCGCTGACCGTCTCAATATTTCCAAGCACACGGTTTACCTCTACATCCGTCAGTTCAAAAGCGGTGACTTCCAGGGGCAGGATCGCTAATGCGTTACACCTTGCTGGTAACGGGGCCGGCGTACGGTACGCAGCATGCCAGTAGTGCATTGCTGTTTGCTCGTGCGTTGCTCAAAGCAGGGCATCAGCTGGAAAGTGTTTTCTTTTATAGAGAAGGCGTGCTGAATGCCAACCAGCTTAGTGCACCTGCCAGCGATGAAGTGGATGTGGTGCGCGCATGGCAACAACTGCGTGAAGAGAGCGGTGCCGCGCTGAATATTTGCGTGGCTGCCGCATTGCGCCGTGGCGTGACGGATGAACAGGAAGCCACTCGCTTGCAACTGGCAGGCAGTAATTTGCAGCCTGGTTTTGAACTGAGCGGCTTAGGTGCGCTGGCAGAAGCCGCGTTGAGCTGTGATCGTCTGGTGCAATTCTGATGAATCGCGTGGCATTTCTTTTCACTCAGGCACCTCACGGCAGCAGCGCGGGCAGGGAAGGGCTGGATGCGGTGCTGGCCACTGGCGCGCTCAGCGAAGACATTGGACTGTTCTTTATTGGCGATGGCGTGCTGCAACTGCAACGCGAACAGCAGCCTGAGCAGATTTTGGCTCGCAACTATATCGCGACGTTTGGCGTGCTCGATCTCTACGACATAGACCAGTGTTTCGTCTGCCGCGAGTCACTTGATGCGCGCGGGCAAAGCCTGACGGCTGAACGTGTGATGACGGCTGAAGTGCTGGATGCCGCGACACTGCGCCAGACACTCGCCACTTATCATCGAATCCTTCGTTTCTGAGAATCCAACATGCTCTACACGCTGCTGCAATCACCCTGGCAATGCGATATCGATAGCCTGTTACTGCTGATGCAGGAGGGCGACGATTTGCTGCTAATGCAGGATGGCGTCACGGCCGCGCTTGAGGGCAGCCAGATGTTCATCAAGCTGCAAGCCTCTCCGGCCGCGCTTTGGGTCCTTGAGGAAGATGTGGTCGCGCGTGGGTTGGTTGAGCAAATTTCGACCAAAGTAGCACGTTTGGACTATACTGGTTTCGTTGCGATGACGGTGAAGCACCAACAACAAGTGGCCTGGTAGCAAGGAAAACCTGGTTATTTCTTGACACCCTTTTGACACAGCCCTAAAATTCTGCCTCCTCGTAGTAATACGAGGCGATTTATTACGTGTTTACGAAGCAAAAAGCTAAATCCCAGGAGCTATTTAATGGCAACAGTTAACCAGCTGGTTCGCAAACCACGCGTACGCAAAGTTGCAAAGAGCAACGTGCCTGCGCTGGAAGCTTGCCCGCAGAAACGTGGTGTTTGTACTCGTGTGTACACCACTACCCCTAAAAAACCAAACTCAGCACTGCGTAAAGTTTGCCGTGTGCGTTTGACTAACGGTTTTGAAGTTACCTCCTACATCGGCGGTGAAGGTCATAACCTCCAGGAACACTCAGTGATCCTGATCCGTGGCGGTCGTGTTAAAGACTTGCCAGGTGTGCGTTACCACACCGTTCGCGGCGCGCTTGACTGCTCAGGTGTTAAAGACCGTAAGCAGTCACGCTCCAAGTACGGCGTGAAGAAGCCAAAGGCTTAATGGTTCTCCGTTAAGTAAGGCCAAACATTTTCACTTTAATGTCAAAATAAACTCGTAGAGTTTTGGACAATCCTGAATTAACAACGGAGTATTTCCATGCCACGTCGTCGCGTCATTGGTCAGCGTAAAATCCTGCCAGATCCTAAGTTCGGATCAGAATTGCTGGCTAAATTTGTAAACATCCTGATGGTAGATGGTAAAAAATCTACTGCAGAATCTATCGTCTATACCGCACTTGATACCCTGGCTCAACGTGCAGGTAAAGATGGTCTGGAAGCTTTCGAAGTTGCACTCGAAAACGTACGTCCGACTGTAGAAGTTAAGTCACGTCGCGTTGGTGGTTCAACCTACCAGGTTCCAGTTGAAGTCCGTCCGGTTCGTCGTAATGCTCTGGCAATGCGTTGGATCGTTGAAGCTGCTCGTAAACGCGGTGATAAATCAATGGCTCTTCGCCTGGCGAACGAACTTTCTGACGCTGCAGAGAACAAAGGTACTGCAGTTAAGAAACGTGAAGACGTTCACCGTATGGCTGAAGCCAACAAGGCGTTCGCACACTACCGCTGGTAACAGCCACGTAGTTGTTATTAACCCAGCGGGCGTCCCAGTGGCTTACCTGCTGGGCTTTTTTAACTTAGAACGTCTCAGAATCAGAGGAATCAAATGGCTCGTAAAACACCCATTGAGCGCTATCGTAACATCGGTATCAGTGCTCACATCGACGCCGGTAAAACTACCACTACCGAACGTGTTCTGTTCTACACCGGTGTAAACCACAAAATCGGTGAAGTGCATGACGGCGCCGCAACCATGGACTGGATGGAGCAGGAACAGGAACGTGGTATTACCATCACTTCCGCTGCAACCACCTGTTACTGGTCAGGTATGGCTAAGCAGTTCGAGCCACACCACGTCAACATCATTGACACCCCGGGACACGTTGACTTCACCATCGAAGTTGAGCGTTCTATGCGTGTGCTTGATGGCGCAGTAATGGTTTACTGTGCGGTTGGTGGTGTTCAGCCACAGTCTGAAACCGTATGGCGCCAGGCTAACAAATATAAAGTTCCACGCATCGCGTTCGTTAACAAAATGGACCGCATGGGTGCTAACTTCCTGAAAGTTGTTGACCAGATGAAAACGCGCCTGGGTGCAAACCCGGTTCCACTTCAGCTGGCTATTGGCGCAGAAGAGAAATTCACCGGTGTTGTTGACCTGGTGAAAATGAAAGCCATCAACTGGAACGATGAAGATCAGGGCGTTACCTTCGTTTACGAAGATATCCCAGCTGATATGCAGGAACTGGCTGAAGAGTGGCGTGCCAACCTGGTTGAAGCCGCTGCTGAAGGTTCTGATGAGCTGATGGAGAAATTCTTCGGCGGTGAAGAGCTGACTGAAGAAGAGATCAAAACTTCTCTGCGTAAGCGCGTGCTGAAAAACGAAATCATCCTGGTAACCTGTGGTTCTGCATTTAAGAACAAAGGTGTTCAGGCGATGCTGGATGCGGTTGTTGAATACCTGCCAGCACCGACTGACGTTACCGCGATCAACGGTATGCTGGACGACGGTAAAGATACGCCGGCTGAGCGTCATTCTGACGACAACGAGCCGTTTGCTGCTCTGGCGTTCAAAATCGCAACCGACCCGTTTGTGGGTAACCTGACCTTCTTCCGCGTTTACTCTGGTGTTGTTAACACCGGTGACACCGTGTTCAACCCGGTTAAGTCAAACCGTGAGCGTCTGGGCCGTATCGTTCAGATGCACGCAAACAAACGTGAAGAGATCAAAGAAGTTCGTGCGGGCGACATCGCAGCAGCGATCGGCCTGAAAGATGTGACCACTGGTGACACCCTGTGTGATCCAGAAAACGTCATCATTCTTGAGCGCATGGAATTCCCAGAGCCGGTAATCTCTATCGCCGTTGAGCCGAAAACCAAAGCTGACCAGGAAAAAATGGGTCTGGCTCTGGGTCGTCTGGCGAAAGAAGATCCATCATTCCGTGTATGGACTGACGAAGAATCTAATCAGACCATCATCGCGGGTATGGGTGAGCTGCACCTCGACATCATCGTTGACCGTATGAAGCGTGAGTTCAACGTTGAAGCGAACGTCGGTAAACCACAGGTTGCTTATCGCGAAGCGATTCGTTCTAAAGTTACCGATGTTGAAGGTAAACACGCTAAGCAGTCTGGTGGTCGTGGTCAGTACGGTCATGTTGTTATCGACATGTACCCACTGGAGCCGGGTGTTAACCCAAAAGGCTACGAATTTGTCAACGATATCAAGGGCGGTGTGATTCCAACTGAATACATCCCTGCGGTTGATAAAGGTATCCAGGAGCAGCTGAAGTCTGGTCCACTGGCCGGTTATCCGGTAGTTGACCTGGGTGTTCGTCTGCACTTCGGTTCTTACCATGACGTTGACTCCTCTGAGCTGGCGTTTAAACTGGCCGCTTCTTTAGCCTTCAAAGATGGCTTTAAGAAAGCACAGCCAGTTCTGCTTGAGCCGATCATGAAGGTTGAAGTAGAGACTCCGGAAGAGAACACCGGTGACGTTATCGGTGACCTTAGCCGTCGTCGTGGTATGCTCAAAGGACAGGAATCTAACGCTACTGGCGTTCAGATCCATGCTGAAGTTCCGCTGTCTGAAATGTTCGGATATGCAACCCAGCTGCGTTCTCTGACCAAAGGCCGTGCTTCTTACTCCATGGAGTTCCTGAAGTACGATGATGCGCCGAACAACGTCGCTCAGGCCGTTATTGAAGCTCGTAGCAAATAAGCTACGGTTTAAAAATTGTGAACTGATGCCTTCATGACTCATGAAGGCACAACGTAAGGAATTATCGCCATGGCGAAAGAGCAATTTCAGCGTAACAAACTGCACGTAAACGTTGGCACCATCGGTCACGTTGACCATGGTAAAACCACTCTGACTGCAGCTATCACCACCGTTCTGGCTAAAACCTACGGCGGCTCTGCTAAAGCGTTCGATCAGATCGATAACGCACCAGAAGAGAAAGCTCGTGGTATCACCATCAACACTTCACACGTTGAATATGAAACCCCGACTCGCCACTACGCACACGTTGACTGCCCAGGCCACGCCGACTATGTGAAAAAC